>CALVQV010000005.1 GCA_944358325.1 uncultured Bacilli bacterium | reverse complement strand
GAGATGTGATATAAAATTAAAAGCAAGAAATTTATTAAAAAATTTCTTGCTTAAGTTAATGACATTGAAATTAATTTACGCTTTTTCCTTGATATGAATCTCTTTTTACCATTTCTTTATCTATTTCATTTAAGACACAGAATTTTTTTAATAACCATGTTGGTTCTATTAAATCTTCTTTTTTAGGGTCACCTGTTATGCGATGAATTACTATTTCAGGTCTTAAATTTTCTAATTGGTTGATTACGATGTCAACGTATTCGTCTCTTGTTAGAACATGAAATGGTTCTTGTTTATACATGTATGCTAATTGGGTATCTTTTACAATGTGAAGCATGTGAATTTTTATTCCATCAATTGGTAGTTTGTTTAAATATTTAACTGTGTCAATCATCATTTTTTTTGTTTCGTATGGTAGACCATTAATAATATGAACTACAACATTGATATTTTTTTGTTTTAATTTATATACCATTTTTTCAAAATTTTCTAATGTAGAACAGCGGTTTATTAAAGTTGCTGTTTTTTCATGGATAGTTTGTAGTCCTAATTCAATTGTTAAATATGTTTTTTTATTTAATTCTTCTAGATAGTCTAAGCATTCATCAGTAATTGAATCACTTCTAGTTGCAATGTTTAAACCAACTACATTTGGTAAGCTTAAGATAGTTTCATATTTTTCTTTTAATATGGAAAGTGGAGCATAGGTGTTTGTTCTAGCTTGAAAGTATCCTATGTATTTAGCTTTTGGCCATTTGTTTAAAACAATATTTTTGATTGTTTCAAATTGTTTTATTAAATCATCATTAGGATTACCTGCAAAATCACCGCTTCCACTTTTAGAACAATATATACATCCTTTTGTTCCAACTGTTCCATCGATATTTGGACAAGTAAAACCTGCATTTAAGCTTACTTTAAATATTTTTGATTTGAATTTATGTTTATAAAAATAATCTAGAGTATGATATCTTTTATTAGAATCACTATATAAAAATTTTGTCATTTTTATCACCTTTAGAACAAATTATATCAAAAAATATGAAAAAATGTGAAAAAATAATGAAAAAATAGCTATAATGTTTGAAATATTTGCTTTTATTGTTTATAATTAATATGGAAGCGTAATTCAGCTTTTGATCATATATTACTAGATATATTTATATTTTCCTAAGAAATAGAAAAAAGCAGGTGAGATTATGGTAAAAAAAGAAAATGTTAAAAATAATAACAAAAAAGAATTAAACAAGAAGAATAATAAAAATAACAAAAAACAAGTTGTTAAAGAAAAAGATGTAAAAGAAATAAAAAAGTCTAGTAATGTTGTTGAACCAGTAAAGGCAAAAGAAGAATTCAAGATTAAAATTGAAGCTGCTCCTAAAGGTGATAATCATGCTGAAGTTAATACAAATTCCAAAAAATATAACAAGTTTGATTTATTAAAATGGATTGGTGGTCTTTTCTTAATTTTAGTAGTTCTTACTTGGGTAGTTAAGGGTGGTCAATTTTCTAGTGGAACATTTGCCGAAGCAGATTATGAACCATTAGGACTATTAGATTTAATTCGTATTCCTATAAGTACGTTAGTAAATTATGCTAGTTATACTGTTTTAATTTTATTTATTGGTGGTTTATACGGCGTAATGAAGAAAACAGGTGCTTATGATGTTTTAGTAGATAAGTTAGCTAATAAATTTGCTCATAATAGAAAAGTATTTTTAGCTACTACAGTTACTTTCTTTGGACTTTTATCTGCTATTACAGGTTTACAATGGGTAATTGTAATTTTAGTACCATTATTTGTTAGTGTTTTAAGAAGATTAAATTATTCACGTTTATCTAGTTTTATGGCCACTGTTGGTGCTATATTAGTAGGTAATATTGGCTGTATTTATGGTTTTAATATTTGTGGATATTTAAATTATTATATTGGTTTAGATATTAATCAAGATGTCTTTACTAAGGTAATTTTATTTATTATGCTAATAGTTATTTTAACTATTTATATCAATAAAAATAATAAAGATGAAGTTATTAATTTAGAAGATAATGAAAAGGTAATTTCAAATGGAGAAAAACGTAGTGTTTGGCCATTAGTGTCTATTTTAGTTATTACAGTAGTTTTACTATTAGTTGCTGGGTATAATTGGTATTATGGTACTGGATACAATGGTTTTGTTAATTTGTATGAAAATATTGAAGGTAATTATGCTTGGATAAATAATGTTATTGGTCAATATTCACCATTTGGTTATTGGGGACCAACAGAATTTACAATGGTTTTATTAATTGCTAGTATGTTAATTGCTTGGTTATATAGTTTAAGTTTAAAAGATACTTTAAGTTCTTTTGCTGAAGGATGTAAAAAAGCTTTGAGACCAGCTTTATATGTTACTTTATCAAGTGTTATTATTTATGCAATTTTAGGAACATCAACTGGTAATAATATTTATTTCACTATTTCTAATGCAATTTTAGGTTTAAGTGAAAATGTTCATGCTTTAGTTATGAGTTTATTCTCATTTGTAAGTGGATTATTCTTAAATGATTTTTCTTATTTTGTAGGATATATGTCTTCACCATTAACAACTTTATATACAGATACAGAAATGTATGCTTATATGGCTTTAATCATGCAAACTATTCATGGCTTTGTTATGTTGTTTGTTCCAACTAGTATGATTTTAGTAGGTGGATTATCTTATTTAAAGATTGATTATAAAGAATATTTAAAATATATTTGGATGTTCTTATTACAAGTTCTTGTAATTTGTTTAATTATATTTGTTGCAATCGCAATGTTTATGTAAAAGAGTTTTAAAAACTCTTTTTCTTTTGATATAATTAGATAGGTGATATTATGCAATATGAATTAGATGATAATATATATGAAGTAATTATTGTTAGGAAAAATAATAAGAATATATATGTACGAGTTGATAATAATTTGAAGATATGTGTTACTTGTAATAAGTTCACTTCTAATATGGAAATTTTAAATCTATTAGATCGTAATAAAAAAGCTTTAAAAAAAATGATTAATAATCGTGTCAAACAAAATGAAAGAAGTGAAGAATTCTATTATTTTGGTAAAATTTATGATATAATTATTATGCCAACTATAGATGAAATAGATGTAGTTGATAAATATATTTATGTAAAAGATGAAAAGATGTTAAGTAAATGGATAACAAAAGAAATTAATAAAATTTTTTTAGAACATTATGAATATTGGTATAGTCATTTTAGTGAAAGAATTCCTTATTATCGTTTACGTTTTCGAAATATGAAAACTAGATGGGGTGTATGTAATAAGAAAAGTAAAACAATAACTTTAAATACTAATTTATTTAAATATGATATTGATTGTTTAGATTATGTTATTGTTCATGAACTTTCACATTTAATTCATTTTGATCATTCTAAAGATTTTTGGAATTTAGTTTTTAAAAATTATCCAAATTATAAGCAAGTTAAGAAATTATTGAAGTAAGGAGTTTTTTATGCAAAAGATTCAAGAAAAAATAAAGTTTATTTTTAAAACATTAGGTTATTTTATGATAATGCTTGTGTTTGTTATGCCTACTTTTTTTATCGCACCATTTAAAGTTAAGGGTAAGACTTTGGGAGATTTAAAAAAAGAATTAGAGGAATATGAAAATAATTATAATCAAAATCAAAATAATCAAAATTTGACAGAAAGTCAAATAAAAGAGGCACAAAGTAAAGTAGCTTCAATTAGATCTAATATTAATACGATTAGTAATCAAATGGTTGATTTAACTAATGAGATTGCTGATTTAGAAGAACAGATTATTGCGAAAGATGAGGAAATTAAGAAAATTCTTAATTTTATTCAAATAGCTGATGGTGAAAGTGCTTATTTAGAGTATGCGTTTGGTGCTGCTGATTTTACTGATTTTATTTATCGTTTTGCAGTTGCTGAACAATTATCTGGATATAATAAAGATTTAATAGAAGAGTTTACTAATTTGATTGAGCAAAATAAAAAGAAAAAGGTTGAGTTAGAAGAAAAGAAGACTTCTTTACAAGCTGAACAAGTTAAATTAGGTGAACAATTAGCATTATTACAAGAACAGTTAGATGAATTACAAGATGATATGGTTAGCATTGAAGAAGCAATCAAGATGCAAAAAGAAATTATTCAAATATATTTAGACCGTGGTTGCAAGGAAAATGATGATATTGCGACTTGTGGTCGTGAAGTTTTACCAGTTACAACTAATTTTTATCGTCCATTAGGAAGTGGTTATGTAACTAGTAATTTTGGTGAACGTTGTTATACTTTAAATGGTAAATATACGTGTGATTTCCATTATGGAATAGATATGTCTAATACAAATAAAACACAAAAAGTATATTCGATTGGAACTGGTTTAGTTGCTGGTGTAGTTTACAAGTCAAGTTGTGGTGGTAATAAAGTTTATGTTCAACATAAGTTATCTGATGGGACAACATATACTAGTAGTTATGTTCATTTAGCAAGTATTAATGTTAGTAAAGGACAAGTTGTTACACGAGATACAGTTATTGGAATGATGGGTGGCGATCCTAATGTTCAAACATGGGATAGTTGTTCAACTGGTGCTCATTTACATACACAAATAGCTTATGGTTTATATTTAACTGATTATACTAGTTATTATACATTCCAATCTAAATCAATTAACCCACGCTTATTAATTAATTTTCCTAGTGGTACAAGAAATTGGTTTTATGATCGTATTTCTAAGTATTAATTTATGAAAAAAATATTTATTATTGTTTGTTGTTTATTTGTTATTTCAGGATGTAGTAAAGCGATAAGTGAAGAACAAAGAGAATATAATAGATTAGTAGATAACTTAGCTAATAGTCATGAAAATAGTTCTGATATACCTTTTGATATAACTTTAGAAACAGAAGTTTTAGTTGATGAAATAAGATATACTTTAGCTATTAGTAATGTAAAAGAGAAAATTACTGATCTAAAAGCTCTTGCTTATCATGATTATAAAACAGATGATGTTTTTCCTAGTATTGGTATTTTTGATTCAAAAGTTACATTAGAACCTAATGGTACTAGTAAAGGTGTTATATTAGTTGGTTATATGCCCTATAATGAAGAAAAGGTTAATTATAAATTATATGTAAGCTATAAAATAGATAATGAAGTTTACGAAGTATATTGGAATTCGACAAAATAAATATTAAAAATCACTTATAATTAAATAGGTGATTTTTTTATGAAAGTAAAAGTTTTTGATGAAGATCATGAAAAAGATTTAGAAGAAGCTATTAATAATTTTTTAAGTACAGGTGTTGAGTTAATTGACATTAAGTTTAATGTGGCAGTTGGTTTGTTTTCTGAAGATCAAATTTATTGTTTTAGTGCTTTAGTTATATATCGTTAATTTGACAAAATAATATAATTTCATTATTATATTTCGCGTTGGTGGTTATATGAAAAGGGTTATTAAAGTACTTTTATTATTAATTTTATTTGTTTGGATTTTTATTATAGGTTCTATTATTGAAAAAATAGGGTGTAATATTTTAAATTATACTAATATATCTTTGAGTAATGTTTTAAATGTTTTTTGGAAGATGATTATTTTAACATTATGTTTTTGCTCATGTTTTATGTTTAGTTTTTATTTATTGAAACGTAATTTTGATTTTACTAGTTTAGAATTAAATAAACAAGCATTAATACGTATTATTTTATTTGTTATTTCTATACCTTTTCTTTTAAGTTCTGTTATATCAGGTATATTGTTTATCTTTTTTTTCTTATTAAATTATGACGGCTACAATTTTTTAGAAATTCTTCTTTTATTTGGTGGTATGACGTTATTTTTCTTTTATAGTTTTAATAATATTTTAAATGCTAGTAAGAGTAGTGAGTTTAAATTATTTCCTTTTGTCTTTTTTCTCCTTTTATCATGTTTTGGTTTGGTTATGACTACTATTAGATTAATAACAGTACGTTCTAATGTTAGTTATGATAATGATTTAGATGTAGCAACTAGTAGTTATAAACTTGATTTAACTAGTAATGTTGTTTTTAAAACAAATACTAATTATTATTATGAAGTTGATGATAGTATAGAAAGTGGAACGGCTATTATTGAAGCTTATTATTTGGGTGATTATGCTGATATTATATATAAACAAGATGCTAGTTCTTATACTGTTGATATTGATAGTAAAAATACTTATGAAGTTTTTTTAATTTCTTTAAGTGATTTTTATAATAATCACAATATGACTAGAGATGATTATTATATAGTTATTAAAATAAATGGTTTAGACGTTAATAAAATTAATGTTAAAAGATATTAATTATGTTATAATTATTATGGTGATATTATGAAAATATTAAGATTTATTATTTGTTTAGTAAGTTTATGTTTAGTTTTGTTAGTTTTACCTTTTATTTTCTTGGCTATAAAAGGTATTGTTTTATATGAAACTTTTATTTTATTGTTTGGTTTAGTTTTGATTTTAGTTTTATCTTTTTATAGTACTTATAAAAAAATTTCTAAGGTGTATTTTATTTTACCTTTGTTATTAATTGTTATAGGTTTTGGATTAGTTATATATCGCTCTTTTAGTATTGAATATATATCTTATTTACCAGAAGAATATAATAATTATTATGATGTTCAAACTTATTTAGTTGATGTTAAAGATAAAATTACAGTTTATTTAGATGATGATGATTATACTGTTGTTGTTGATGATGCTATCGCACCTGGTAAGATTTTTTTAGCTATTAATTATTATACAAATTATGGTTTATATAGTTTATCTACAGCTGACCCAAAGAATAATATTTATGATTTAGGTGAAGATGAGTTTAAGAGTGGAAAAATTAAATATGAATTGTTTTTAGATATTTTAGATAATTTAGTTAATGAGAAAAAATATTATAATTATGATTTATTAGAAGAAAAAATAATGATTAGATATAATTCTAAAGATAAAGATAAAATTAATATACGAGAAGGATTTTAAAAAGTTATAGAGTATATATTTATTAGAAGAAGATAAATATATACTCTTTTTTATTTTCTTCTAGGAGGCACAAGGAGTGATTTATGAAGAAAATTTTATTATTTTTATGTTTATTTTTAATAACAAGTAATGTCAAAGCAGAAACTTATTATTCTGATTATACTTTAGCTAAAGATTGGAATACCGATTTTGTTAGTGAGGATAATTTAACTTTAGTTAAAGAAGAAAAAAGGTATAAATGGTATAGTGAAAAGAAAGTATATGGTGGTTATGAAGAGTCATTAGATTATCCTTTAATTGATTATAATGATTATATTGAATTAGAAGGTGAATGCAGTTTAGATTATAGTGACAATAAAAAAGAGAAAGTTGTTTATTATTATAAAGAGTTAAGACCTAGTCGTTATATATCTTTTGAAAATTTAAGTGGATCAAATGGCTCTTTACGAATTAGTGAAATAAAAGTTATGGATGGAGCTTATGAGATACCATATTCGGTTATAGAGTGTAATGGCTGTAATGCTACTTTTAGTGATTATATTCACAATGGTAATTATAAAGAAAATATGTCTAGTGTTACTAATGGAGGTTCATTTAAGTTAGATCTTGGAACATATCATTATTTAAACGATTTGATAATTTATTTAGGTGTTTATGATAGTGGTGGTTCAGAAGAGATTATGACAATTAAAATATTAGATGATAGTGATGTAAATTATATTTATAATTGGCGAACAGATTATGGCTTTCAAGGAACTCAAGATATTGAATTAAGTTATTTAGATAAAATTGTTTTTAGTCCTGTTATTTTAAATTATACAGATGAAATTAAAACAACAGAAAAACCAGAAGCTATTGTTAATAGAGTTATTAGAGAAGAAAAACAATATTGTGAGGTTATAAAAAAATATCGTCATTATAAAATAGAAAAGATTTATAGTTCTGATTATATGAAAGACGGAACTAGTAATTATCCACTATGTGATTATGATGATGTTAAGACATATTATCAAGTTTATAAAAGAGATTATTTAACTATTCAAGATGATATTGAAATTACATCTTTAGAGACTAGATTGGAAAGTTTTATAGATAGTAATATTGATTTTACTATTAGCAGTGATGTTGATTTAGGTGTTAATGGATTATATCAATTTATTGTGGATAGTCCCGTAAAAAAAGTTATTGCTAATGTAAAAGTAAACATTTTAGAGAATAGTATTAGAGAGGTATTAGATAGTCTTTTAGATAATCTTATTTCTTTGGAAAAGCAAAAAGATAATATTGTTTTAACTGATTTAAATAAACAAGAATTAAATGATGTTTTAATTTTAATAAAAGATATGCAAGATAAATTATTAGTTTTAGAAGAAGACTTTAAAGATCAAAAAGAATTAGTTATAGATAATGATATTTTGAAAAAAGAAATTGAAAGTTATTTAGAAAGAGTAGATAGTTTAAAAAAATCTTTATTACTTTTAGAACGTGTCGCTAAATCATTTTATGAAACTATTTTAAAACAAGAAGAGGAAAGTTTAAGTAAAGATAAACAGATTGAAGCTACTAATAAGAAGATAAAGGATTTATTATTAGAAATGGAATCTTTAAAGCATTTAAATCAATTTTTAGAAAATGATAATAATCTTTTAAATGCTTCTAAAAGTGATATGCAAGCTAGTTATTTAGAAGAGATAGATAGTTTAAATAATTTATTACAAAATAAAAAATGTGATAGTGATATTGATGTAACTAAAAGTTCTGTTTTAGAGTTAGATAGTTTATATTATTTAGGTTTTGGTTTTATTATTGTTGGTTTAATTTTATCTATTATAGTAGTTATTAAAAAGAATAACTAGTTTTGTCGATTTTGTATAAAAAAAGATATTGGTGTGCTAAATTAGGATAGAGGTGATGTATGTTAAGTATAGATATGGAGTTTCGCAAAGGAATTTTATTTGTAAGATTAAATGGTGAACTTACAAAAGATACTTTTGATATTATGAGTAGAGATGTTATTGCTAAAATTAAAAAAGGTGGTATTACTAATGTTGTTTATAATTTAGAAAACTTAGATTATATTGATGTAAAAGGTGTGCATGCTCTTTTATATACATATGAATTAATTAAAAATAATCATGGTAAGACTTTAATATGTGGTATTAATTCTAAGGTTTCAAAGATGATTAAGAAAGGTAGAATACTTAATTATATTGGTGAGATAGGTAGTGAGATAAAAGCATTTTCTAATTAGAAAGGAAAATAATATGACTGAACAAGAGTTTTTAAATTATCAAAATTTGATTTATTATATTGCTAAGATGTTTAATAATTATCCTAATAAGGAAGATTTATATCAAGTTGGTTATATTGGTTTATTGAATGCTTTTAAAAATTTTCAAGATGATAAAAATACAAAATTTAGTACTTATGCATATACTTATATTTTAGGAGAAATGAAAAAATTAGTTCGTGAAGATCGTTCTATTAAAGTTAGTCGTGATCTTACAAAACTTAATTTAAAAATAGAAAAAGCAAGTATTTTATTGACACAAAAATTAGGTCATGTTCCGACGACTTTTGAGTTATCTAATTTTTTAGAGATGCCTTATGAAGTGGTTAGTCTAGCTATTAATTCTAATAATCCAATTATAAGTATGGATAATTCTTACACAGAAGATAAAGACACTAATTTATACGAAGTTATTGAAGATGAAAAAGAAGATTTAGATACTAAACTTATGTTAGATTCAGCTTTGAATAGTTTACCTAATTTTGAAAAGGAACTTATTAAGAAAAGATATATGGAAGATTTAACACAGACGGAAGTTGCTAATTTATTTGGTATTAGTCAAGTGCAAGTTTCCCGTAATGAGTCTAAAGTGCTTAGTAAATTAAAGACCAAACTAAAAAGTTAGTTTGGTTTTTTGTATACAATATTATTTTTTATACATACTATTTTTGGAGGCAATATATGGAAAAAAATAAATATAAAGATTTAGTTACAAAGCATACACCTAAAGAAAATAGATTACTGAATGCATTTATTGCTTTTGGAATTGGTGGTATGCTAGGAGTTATTGGAGAGTTATTAAGAACATTTTATGCTTATATTTTGGATATTCCTAAACAAGATGCTGGTGTTTTTATGACTACAACTTTAATTTTCATTGGTTGTCTTTTAACTTGTTTTGGTTTTTTTGATAAGTGGGTTAATTTTGCTAGATGTGGTTTAATTATTCCGATTACTGGTTTTGCGCATTCTATGCAAAGTGCTGCTTTAGATTATCGACGTGAAGGTTTTGTAACAGGTTTAGGTTCTAATATGTTGAAGCTTGCTGGGTCTGTTATTATTTATGGTATCATTAGTGCTTATATTTTTGGTATTGTACGTTTTCTTATTTTTGGAGGCAATGTATGACTTTTAAATATAAGAATGTTTATTTAAATGAAACGGCTACTATTGCTGGTCCATATGAACAATTAGGACCTTTAGCGCATACTTATGATAAAACTTATGATAATCTTTATTTTGGTAAGAAGACTTTTGAACAAGCTGAAAGTAAATTAATAGAAGAGAGTGTTGATTTATTATTATATAAAGTTAAAAAAGTAAAAAGTGAGATTGATTTACATATTGGAGGGGATTTACTTAATCAGTTAACCGCAACTAATTATGCTTCGCGTACTATAGGCATACCTTTACTAGGAATTTATAGTGCATGTGCATCTAGTGTTGAGGGATTAATAATTGGTTCTAATATGTTGGAAGCTGGACAAATTAAAAATTTTATTATGACTGTTAGTTCTCATAATGCTAGTGCAGAGAAACAATTTCGTTATCCTGTAGAGTATGGAGGACCAAAAAGAGTTACTAGTACTTTTACTTGTACTGGTGGTTGTAGTGCTTATTTATCATATAATAGGTGTGGTGTTAAAGTAGAAAGTGCTACAGTTGGTGTTGTAAAAGATATGGGAGTAAGTGATACTTATCATATGGGTGCAGTTATGGCACCTGCTGCTAGTTATGTTATTAAAAAGCATTTAGATGAAACAAAAAGAGAAATAGATTATTATGATTTAGTTTTAACTGGTGATTTAGGGATTTATGGGGTTAAAATTTTAAAAGATATGATGCAAACAGATTATCAAATAAAAATGAACAATTTAGAAGATGCTGGAACTTTAATTTTTGATTATGAAAAAACAAAGGATGTTCATGCTGGTGGTAGTGGACCTGCTTGTCTACCATTAGTTGCCTTTGGAGATATTTTTAATAAGATGCAAAAGGGAGAATTAAAAAAAGTTTTATTAGTGGCTACTGGTGCTTTAATGAGTCCAACTTTCGTTAATCAAAAATTATCCATACCTTCTATTGCACATGCCATTAGTTTGGAGGCTTTAATATGATATATATAAATGCATTTTTATTTTCAGGACTTATATGTCTACTTGGAGAAATTATTTTAGATAATACTAAATTAACTCCAGGACATATAACGACTATTTTTGTTATTACTGGCTCTTTTTTAGATATATTTAATATATATGATTATTTTGTTAAAATTGCTGGTGGAGGAGCTTTAGTACCAATTACTAGTTTTGGGCATTTACTTATTCATGGAGCTTTGGATAAAGCTTGTGATTTAGGATTTATGGGACTTATGATGGGAATGTTTGATTTAACTTCAACAGGAATTGTTGCAGCGATTATTTTTTCATTTTTTCTTAGTTTTTTATTTAAACCACAAAATTAAAAGTAGTAATTTATTTACTACTTTTTTACATCATATGATAGTTACTATCAGTAAATTTAGTACTATTATAATTAGTATTATTTACTGTTTTTTCTAACGCAGTAACACGACGTTTTAAATCATTTATTTCTTCTTGCATTTTATTATCATAATCATAATTAGGCATCATATTAGGATTAGGCATTGGCATAGGCATTGGATTAGGTCCCATATTAGGGTTAGGCATAGGGTAAACAGGATAGTTTGGATACATATTTCTATTTTGTTTCATAATTCACTCCTTCATTTCTAATTTCATTATATGCGTTTATTTTCTTTTAGTTACTAATATGGTATAATTTAGTTGGTGATGTTATGCGACTAAAAAATGTGCCTTATGCAAAAGAAAAAATAAATAGTTCAAATTATATTATTAATGAACCAAAACTATATAGAGGAAAGTTTAAAAATTTATTTGATAATTTAAATCCTATTCATTTAGAAATAGGAACTGGTAAAGGTGACTTTATTATAGGAATGGCTAAAAAATACCCTGATATTAATTTTATTGGAGTTGAAAAATACGATAGTGTTTTAGTAAGAGCAATAGAAAAAGTAGAAGAAGATGATATTCCTAATTTAAAATTTATTAGGGCAGATGCTACATGGATCGAAGATATTTTTTCTAAAGAAATAGATACATTATATTTAAATTTTAGTGATCCATGGCCTAAAAATCGTCATGAAGATAGAAGACTTACTAGTCCTATTTTCTTAAAAAGATATGATCAAATTTTTAAAGATAGATGTCATATTGTTCAAAAGACAGATAATCAAGATTTATTTACTTTTTCAATTATATCTTTTAATAACTATAATTATAAAATAAATGCTTTGAGTTTTGATTTACATAAAAGCATTTATGTTAAAGATAATGTTAAAACAGAATATGAAAAAAAATTCACTTTAAAAGGTATGCCAATTTATTATATTGATGTCGAAAAATAAAATAAATCTTTAATCATGAACTTTTTTTTGATATACTATTTATAGTAAATGTGGTGACTTAATGAAAAAGATAATATTAATACTTTGTTTATCTTGTTTATTAACAGGATGTACAATGGTTAGAATTGATACTAATTCTATAGATAATATAGTTAATGTTGTTTTATCTAAAAATAATGATTTATATAATCGTGTAGGTAAAGGATATAAATACTATGTTCCACGTGGCGTTAATTATATTGATACAACTGATTTAAATGAAAAACTTTATTCAGATGGTAATTATTATTATTTATATGTTGATGCAATTAGTTATTATTATCAAAAAGAATTTAGTTATACAGAAAAAGAAGATGCTTATTATTCAAGGTTAATAGAACAGAATGGTAAAAAAGGTTATTTAGAGATACAAGAAGTAGAAAATAATAAATATTTTGTGCAATTTATGTATAATTATGCTAAAATAGAAGCAATGGTAGATAAAAATAGTATTAATGAGGTTGTTTTAAATGCTTCATATATTTTATCTACTATCAAGTTTAATGATAATGTAATTGCGTTAAATTTAACAGAAGATTATTTTACTAATCAAGAAGAAGTTTATGATATATTTAAAACGGATAAGGATACAGAAAATTATAATAAATTAGAAACGGCTGAAGAGCCAGAGGAGGAGTGAATCTTTCATGGGATTTTTAGATAAAGTAAAAAATTTATTTACAGAAGAATATGAAGTAGAAGAACAAAAACCAATCAAAAAAGAAATGGTCCAAGTTGAAATTCCAGCACCAGTGGAAGATGTAAAATTTGAACTTCCTAAGAGAAGAGAAGTAGAAGTTCCAAATGAACAAATTGAACTTCCAAAAGAAGAATATAAAAGAGAAATACCAAGAGAAATTAAACGTGAAGAAATTCGTAAGCCTGTTTTCTTTGATGATAAAGATTTCTTAGATTTAGAAAAAACTAAAGAAATAAAAAAACAACCAAAAGTTGAAGTTAAAAAAGAAACATATGGTATTAAAAAAGTAGAAGAAAAAAAGAAATTTTCACCAACACCTATTATTTCACCAGTATATGGTATTTTAGATAAGAACTATCATAAAGAAGATATTACAACTAAGTCGAGTGCAACAAGTAGATTGTCATATAAAAGCACTAAAAAAATAACAATTGATGAAGTTAGAAATAAAGCTTTTGGAACATTAGAAGATGATTTAGAAACAACATTAGTAAATGCTCCAATATTTGAAGAACAAGATTATGATGTTAAGAAGATTGAACCTATTTCTGATGAATTATTTGCAGATTTAACAGAAGATCCAAAACCTAAACATTCATTAGATAATGATGTTGAAGTAACAGAAGATGATGAAATAAATAAAAATATGACTCTTGAAGAGTTAGAAAATTTAGAGAGAGCTAAAACAAGAACACGTAGAAGTAAAAAAGTTACAGTTGAAGCAACTGAGGATACTATTTCTAATAGTGAGTTGTTTGATTTAATTGATTCAATGTATGATAGAAGGGATGAATAATATGAGTTGTACTGAACAAACATTTTTAATCATAATGTATGTATTAGGATGCATATTATTATTAGCGTTAATTGTTTTTGTTATTAAAATGATAAAAACTTTATCAAAAGTTGACAAAACAATTGATGATATAAATCAAAAATCAGCCAAACTTGATGGAATGTTTGATTTAGTGGATAAATCAGCAGATGTTTTAAATACTGTAAGTGATACAGCGGTAAATTATGTTACTGGTTGGTTTTTAAAGCTTGTTAATAGAAAGAAAGATAAGGAAGGAGACGATATTAATGAGTAAGAAAAAAAGCGGTTTTGGTAAACTTTTAGCAGGTGTTGCAATTGGTGCTGGTTTAGGTGTTTTATTTGCTCCTAAAAAAGGTGAAGATACAAGACGTGAATTAAAAGCAAAATTAGATGAAATGATACATAAAGTAAAACAAATTGATAAAGAAGAAGTTAAAGCTGAATTTGAAATTAAATTAGTTCAAATTCAAAATGAATTAGAAGATTTAGATAAAGAAAAAGTATTAAAAATAGCAAAAGAAAAAGCTAAACAACTTCAAGATTCTGCTGAAGATTTAGTTGCATATGCAGTTGAAAAAGGAACACCTGTATTAGAAAAATCAGCAAACGCTGTTCGTGAAAAAGCAATTGAAGTTACAAAAGAAGTATTAAAAAAATTAGAAGCTACTAAAGAATAGTAGTTTCTTTTAGTTTTAAAGTTGCATGCATATGCAATTTTTTTAATTTAAATAAGTAATGTATGATATAATTTTAATGGGAATATGTTGTTATAATATAAAGGCTGTTTAATGAGAGTTTTAAGATAAAGGAGGAAGAATGAATCAAGATAAAATGCATTTAGTAAATAAAATATTTAATGATGAAAAAATTAGAACTATTTGGGATAAAGAACAAGAAAAATATTTTATAAGTGTTGTAGATATAGTAAGTGTTATTTCAGAAAGTAAAGATGGACGTAAATACTGGAATAAACTAAAACAACGTCTTAGAGAAGAAGGAAATGAGTCGGTGACAAAATGTCACCAACTGAAATTAAAAGCTTCTGATGGTAAATATTATAATACTGATGTAGTTGATATTGAAGGAATGTTTAGAATTATTGAGTCAATTCCTAGTAAGAATGCTGAACCTATTAAGCAATGGTTAGCAAAATTAGGAAGTGAAAGAATAGATGAAACTTTTGATCCATCGTTAGCAGCACAAAGAGCTATTGATTTATATAGATTAAAAGGATTTGATGAAAACTGGATTGCTAAACGTATGAAAGGTATTCAACATAGAAAAGAGTTAACAGATGTTTGGCAACAAGGTGGAATTGTTGAGAAAAAAGAATATGCTATTCTTACTAATGAGATTTATAAAGAATGGTCTGGTATGACTGCAAAAGAATATAAACAATATAAAGGTTTAAGAAAGGAATCCTTAAGGGATAATATGACAGATGTTGAAGTGGCACTCGCTGATTTAGGTGAAATAGCAACAAGAGAAATTGCTAAAAAGAAAAATCCCAAAGGATTAAATCAAAATATTGAAGTAGCAAGACGAGGCGGTAAAATTGCCGGTAATGCTAGAAAAGATTTAGAAAAAGAAATTGGTGAAAGTGTAGTTACTAGGAATAATACACTAGACTACGAATATGTTGATGAAAAAGAAATAGAAATGAAGTATTAATGATTTAAAATGTTATATTTGTTCTTTAAAGTTGCATGCATATGCAACTTTTTTCTTGGAAATAAATAATTTATGGTATAATTAGTAAATGAGAAGGAGGTTATATATGGAAGCTTTAAATGAAAAACAAGTTATGCATGTTGCTAATTTAGCTAAGTTAGATATTAATAATGAAGAAGTAGCTAAATATGGTAGAGAACTTGCTTCTATATTAACAGAGATAGATAAGATATTAAGTGTTGATATTAAAAATGATGATATTTTAATCGCACCAACTACTAATTCTAATATGTATAGTAGTGATACAGTTGGTGATATGTTAAGTCGTGATGAAATTTTTAAGAATGCTAATAATGCTAGTGATGGATATATTGTTGTTCCGAGGGTGATAAGTAATGACTAATTATTTGAGTAAGAGTGTTAAGGAGTTAAATGCTTTATTAAAAAGTAAAGAAATTAAACCTATTGATTTAGTTAATGAGGCATTTAGTAAGATTGAAGAAAATAGTTATAATGCATTTATTACACTTAACAAAGAAGAAGCTATTAAAGAGGCTTTAGAGTTAGAAAATATGGAAGTTGATAATTTATTATTTGGACTTCCTATTGCGATTAAAGATAATATTTGTACTAAAGATTTAAAAACTACTTGTGCTTCGCATATGTTAGATAATTTTGACCCTATTTATGATGCTACTGTTATTAAAAAGATTAAAGATTGTCATATGATTATTATAGGTAAAACTAATATGGATGAGTTTGCGATGGGTTCTACTGGAGAAACTAGTTATTTTCCTTTTGCTCAAAATCCATGGAATACTTCTAAAGTTCCAGGAGGTTCTAGTAGTGGTAGTGCGGCTTGTGTAAGTGGGCGTTTAACTAGTTTGGCACTTGGTAGTGATACAGGTGGTAGTATTCGTCAACCTGCTAGTTTTTGTGGATTAGTGGGGTTAAAACCCACATATGGTCGTGTATCTCGTTATGGACTTATTGCTTTTGCATCTAGTTTAGATCAAATTGGACCGATGACAACTAATGTTATGGATAATGCAATATTACTTGGTGCGATTAGTGGTAAAGATGATAATGATTTAACTAGTAGCGATAGTGAAGTTACCCATTTTACACATCTAATTGGTGAAGATGTTAAAGGTATGCGTATTGCAGTTCCAAATTACTATATGAGTGATGTTATTAATAGTGAGGTACGTAATAAAGTTAAAGATATTATTTCTTTATTAGAAAAAAATGGATGTACTGTAGATTATGTCGATGTTCCTTATTTAGAATATGCGATTCCTCTATATCAAACGATTGCTCTAGGTGAAGCAAGTAGTAATCTAGCTCGTTTTGATGGTATTAAGTTTGGACATATAACCGATGAATTTAGTAATATTGAAGAGTTATATAAAAAGAGTCGTAGTGAAGGTTTTGGGGCTGAAGTTAAAAGAAGAATTATGATTGGTTCTTATGTTTTAAGTGGTGAAAATGCAAATATTTATTTTAGAAAAGCTTTAAAACTTCGTAAAGAAATGACTGATGCCTTAGTTAAGGTTTTTGATAATTATGATTTAATTATTGGTCCAACTAATACAAATGTTGCATATGATTTTGGATTAAAAACAGATGATGCTTTAAAATGTTTTTATGATGATTTATTAACTATACCAGTTAATATGGCAGGCCTTCCAGGTCTTAGTATGCCAATTGGTTTTAATAGTGAAAAGTTACCTATTGGTATGCATATTATTGGTAATTATTTTAAGGAAGATGTTATTTATAAGTTAGCTTCTTTTATTGAAAAAGAACTAGATTTAGATATGAATCCTAAAGGAGGTAAAATATGTTAGTACCAACTATTGGGATTGAAGTGCATGTTGAATTAAAGAGTAATGCAAAAGTTTATTCTAAAGCAAAAAATGCTTATAGTAATGAACCTAATAGTTTTGTTGATATTATTGATTTAGGGTATCCTGGTGTTTTACCTAAGTTAAATGAACAAGTTATTAAAAATGCTTTAAAAGCTTGTGTTGCTTTAAATTGTAAGATTAATGATGTTATGCATTTTGATCGTAAAAATTATTTTTATCCTGATTTACCTAAAGGATATCAAATTACGCAACAAGACACACCAATTGGTTATGATGGTTACTTAGAAATAGAAGTAGATGGTAAAAAGAAAAAAATAGGGATTGAGAGAATTCATATTGAAGAAGATACTTGTAAAAGTATTCATAGTTTAGCTGGTACTTTATTAAACTTTAATAGAGCAGGGGTACCACTAATTGAAATTGTAAGTAAACCTGATATTGCTTCTCCAGAAGAAGCTGTTGCTTATGTTGAAGCACTTCGTGAAACATTATTATATTTAGGTATTAGTGATGTTAAGATTGAAGAAGGAAGTATGCGTTGTGATACAAATATTTCTCTTAAAGAAGAAAACGCTAAAGAATTTGGGACAAAAGTCGAAATTAAAAATATTGGTAGTATTACAAATGTTGGTTTAAGTTTAAATTATGAAATTGCAAGACAAAAAAAATTAATAGAAGATGGTATTAAGATTGTTGAAGAAACACGTCGTTATGATGATAATACTAATACAACTATTTTAATGCGTGTTAAAGAAACAGGAAATGATTATCGTTATTTTCCAGAACCAGACATTCCTTTTATTTATTTAGATAAAAGTTGGATAACTGAAGTAAAAGAAAATATGCCTAAGTTACCAGAAGAATTAAGAGAAGAATATAAGGTTTGGGGGTTAAATAATAATAATATTAAAACCTTGATTGCTAATGCTCCAATGTCTAAATTTTTGGATATTTTAAATTGTGATAAAGTTATTAGTGCTAATTTACTTACGGGAGATATTTTGGCTTATTTAAATAAACATAAACTTAATTTTGAAGATTTAGAGTTAAAACAAGATTTATTTGAAGAATTAGTAAATATGATTTCTAATAACGAAGTAAGTAGTAAGCAAGTTAAAGAGCTATTACCTGTTTTCTTAGAAAAGAAGATAAGTCCAAAAAGTATTGCTAAAGAACTAGGACTTGTACAAATAAGTGATACTAATGCATTACTTGATATGGTAAAAAAAGTGATTAGTGATAATCCAAATAGTGTAGAAGATTATAAAAATGGTTTAGACCGTGCAGTTAAGTATTTAATGGGACAAATTATGAAGGCAAGTCGTGGTCAAGCCAATCCTCAAACTGTAAGTAAGTTACTTGTAGAAGAATTAGATAAAATTGAAAAATAAATTTTAATATAGTATAATATGAGTATGATTGGGGTGAACAAATGGATTTTTTAAAAAAGAATAAGGTTTATGCGATTGGGATTATTGTTTTTCTTATTGCTTTAGTGGCTATTGTAATTGCTTTATGGGATATTTTAATTCCAAGTGGTGGTAGTGTTTATGGTAATAGGTTAGAAGGTATAGAAGAAAATGTGCCTAGTGATACAGTTATTAATGAAATTAAAAATGATTTAAAGAGTAATACTCATGTTAAAGAAGTAGAGTATACAATTAGTGGTAAAATACTTAATTTTGTTATTGATGTTGAAGTAGGAACAGATAAAGTTTCAAGTGTTTCATTTGCCAATAAGATTTTGGAACATTTGACTGAGGGACAAAAAAGTTATTTTGATATACAAGTTTATTTCACATGTAAAGGTGAAGAATTAGCAGAAGGTGAAGAAAGTATCTATCCTTTTGTTGCTTATAAACATCGTACAGCAACAGTATTTACAACTACTAATACTGATTAGGAGGAAACCATGAAAAAGAAGAAGTTTTTAATTGGTTTAATTGCTATTATTTTAATTGTAGGTGTATCTTTTGGTGTTTTTACTTATTACACTAAACAAGATGCTGATTCAACTCTTACGATTTTAGAAAAACAATGGATTGAAAGTAATAAAAATAATGTTATCGATTTATCAATTATAACTGATGTTCCTGTTTTAAATTATAATGGAACTGGTTTAATTTTAGATTTTGTTACTGCTTTGGAAAAAGATACTAATTTAAAATTTAATAAATTAGCTTATGATGTAACTAGTGAAGGTGTTAGTGAATATGCTTTTCAAGTAAAAAATAAAGTAGATAAAAACGATATTTTGATTTATGAAGATCATTATGTTTTATTATCCAAAAATGAAAATAAAATTTATGATTTAGTTGAACTTGCTAACCAAAGTGTAGGAGTTTTAAAAGATGATTTAGCTAATATAGAAACTTATTTAAATGTTAATCAAAATCTTAGTTATAAAACTTATGAGTCAACGGATGCTATAATTGCGGCTTTAGAAAATGATGAAGTAAATGTTATAGCATTACCTCGCTTAGAAAATTTAAGTCGTATTATTCCTAATACGAATGTTAATATTATTTATCATATTGATGAATATAAAGCTAATTATGTTCTTTCTTTAGGTAATGTCGATAAATTAAATGTTATTTTAAAGAAATATTACAAGAAATGGTCTAATGAAAATTTTGAAGAAACTTTTAATAAGTATTTAACTAGCAATTATTTTGCTTTAGCTAATGTTGATCAAGAACAACAAGTTAGTTTTAAAAGTAAAAGATATAAATATGGCTTTGTTGTTAATTATCCATTTGATGCTTTTGAAGATAATCGCTTAGTAGGTATTAATAGTAATATTTTGAAGTCTTTTTCGAAAGTTGCTGATATTGAAATAGAATATGCAGATAGTTATAATAGTGTTGGAAGTTTAGTAAATAGTTTTAATAAAAATGGTATTGATATCTTTTTTAGTAATAATGATGCTACTAAATATGATATGGATGTTAAAAAGACTGTTTCTATTACAGATGAAGATTTAGTTATTGTAGCTTCATATGAAAATCAAATTAAAGTTAATTCTTTAAATTCACTTAAAGATTTAAAAGTTTTAACAATTAAAGATACGAAAATAAGTAGTATGTTAGAAGAATCTGGTGCTAAAGTAAAAGAGTATGATAATTTACAATCTTTGGTTGAATCTAGTAATAGTGATACTATTTTAGCTATGGATTATGATTCTTATATGTATTATGTTCATAATGGATTAGAAGATTTTGGTATTCGTTATCAAGAAGATTTAGATACTACTTATGGTTTTACGGTAAGAGATATTAATGATAATAAAGTGTTTGCTAATTATTTAGATTTTTATCTTAGTTTCATAGAAACAGAATCACTAGTTAATAGTGCTTATGCAACACTTTTAATTAAAGATGTGCATGTTAATTTATTTACATTATTTTTAACAATTATAGGCGGTATTATTGTCTTTATGTTTGCTATTTTTGGTTTATATAAATATATTCATATAGGAGCTAAAAAAGTTGCTAAAATGGGTAAAACTGATAAGATCAAATATATAGATATGTTGACATCATTAAAAAATAGAAATTATTTAAATGATAATATTGATGAATGGGATGAATCAGAAATTTATCCACAGTCAATTGTTATTGTTGATTTAAATAATGTTGCTTATATTAATGATAATTATGGACATCAAGAAGGAGATAATGTTATTAAGGAAGCCGCTAATATTTTAATTAAAACTCAAATTGATAATAGTGATATTATCAGAACTAATGGTAATGAGTTTTTGATTTATTTAGTTGGTCATGATGAAAAAGAAATTGTAAGTTATATTCGTAAACTAAATAAAGAAATGAAAACTATTGCTCATGGTTTTGGAGCGGCAGTTGGTTATAGTATGATTACAGATGCTATAAAAACAATTGATGATGCTGTAAATGAAGCAACACTTGATATGCGTACGCAAAAAGAAGAAGCTAATAATAATTAGTTTTCTTCTTTTTTTTACATTTTAATGATATACTTATATTAGGTGATGATATGGAAACAAAAGTATTAAATGGCAAAGTAGTTGCTAAAGCTTTAGAAGAAAATATTAAGAAAAGGGCAGACAATTTTTATGATAATTATGGTTATAGACCTCTTTTAGCAACTATTATTGTTGGGCATAATCCAGCTAGTGAAATGTATGTTAAGATGAAAATGAATGCTTGTAAAAGAGTAGGTTTAGAATCTATTAAAATTGAAATAGATGAAAATGCTAAAACAGAAGATGTTTTGGAAGTTATTAATAAATTAAATGCTGATTCCAAAGTTACGGGGATTTTATTACAACATCCAATTGCTAAACATATGGATGAAGGTTTATGCTTTGATGCAATAGTATTAGAGAAAGATGTTGATGGTGTTAATACAGCTAGTTTTGGAAAAATGACTATGAAAGGAGAAGCATTTTTATCTGCAACTCCAGCAGCAATTATGGAAATAATAGATTTTTATAATATTGATATAGAAGGTAAACATGCTGTAGTTGTTGGAAGAAGTCCTATTTTAGGTAAACCAGTATCTATGCTTTTATTAAATAAAAACGCAACAGTTACAATATGTCATTCTAAAACGAAAGATTTAGATGAATATTTAAAAACTGCTGATATTGTTGTGGCAGCCGTTGGTAAACCTAATTTTATTAAAGGTGATAGTTTAAAAGATGGTGTTGTTATTATCGATGCTGGGTATAATAAAGGTAATATTGGTGATGTGGATATTAATACATGTTTAGATAAAGCTAGTGCTTATACTCCTGTTCCAGGTGGCGTAGGGCCTGTTACTATAGCTAAATTATTAGATCAAACGATGACAGCAGCAGAAAATAAAAAAGGAAAGAAATTAATAAAAAAATAGAGGTGTAGTATGGAAAAATATAAAAGGTGGTTAAAAGAAATATTTAAAATTATTAAAACACCTAATATGTTAATATTACCAGGTAATTTAGCTTTCTTTTTAATGTTATCAATAATTCCTATTGTAACACTAATTGGATTTGTTTCATCTTTACTAGGTGTATCTATGGATAGTGTTATTAATTTTTTTAGTGATACTTTACCAGAAGAAATAATAGATACTTTAGTTCCATTTATAAGTGGTAATGGTATTGATACTAATGTAGTTATTTTTATGATTATTGGTTTCTTTTTAGCTTCAAATGGTCCTCATTCAATTATTACAACTTCTAATACTTTATTTGAAGTAGGAAAAGATTCATATGTTAAAAGTAGAATTAAAGCTATTTTTATGACGATAATTATGATATTTTTACTTTTCTTTTCACTTATTATTTTAGGCTTTGGTAATTTAATTTTAAAAACAATTTTAAATTTAAAAGTATTTATGAACTTAAATGAATCTATCTATAGTTGGTTTAGTTTATTAAAATGGCCAATTGCTTTTATTTTATTTTTCTATATGATAAAAGTAATATATACCATGGCCTTAAATAAAAATATATCAAGTAAATACATGAATCGTGGTTCATTATTTACTACAGTTTGTACAATACTAGCAACATTTATATATTCATACTATGTTAGTCATTTTGCTGATTATGATTTATTTTATGGCAGTTTATCAAATATAATGATTATGATGGTATGGATATATATTGTATCTTATGTTTTAGTTTTAGGTATAGCAATAAATGCTAAAACGTATAAAGATAGCATAAATAGAAAATAATATATATGTACATATTATTACCGTATGTACATATAGACTACAATAGGTAATATCTCCTAAAAAGAAGAAGCAATTCTTCTTTTTCATTTTGCCTTGTAATATACTAAAAAAAATATTATAATTGAATTATGATAAAGGAGTGTAAAACAATGAAAAAAGCATTTACCTTAGTTGAATTATTGGGTGTAATTATTGTATTAGGTTTTATAGCCTTAATAACAACACCAATGATAATGGGAGTTGTAAATGATTATAAAGAAAGTGTAACTAAGAAAAATGTTGCACAAATAAAACATGCATCTGAAACTTTCTTAGCATCAGAAAAAATGGTTGATCCAGGCTATATTTTTAATATTAGAGATTTTAAATATGAAGGAGAACAATATCAAGATATAGCAATTAACTTTGATGAATTAGATAAAGCAAGTGTCGCAGTATATAAAGATAATGTTTGTTATTATGTTTTTGGATTTAACAAAGATGTAGTTGTAGATAAAGAAATATCTAAAGATGATTGTTTAAGAATGTTTGAAGGAACTACTTTGGCTAGAGGAAGTGGTTCTGGTGGTGGAGAAAGTACATTCTGGGGTGGTACATTAAAGAAAAATCAAATAGAACAAATTGATTTTGTTTTAGGAAATGCTCCAACTGATTATATAGGATATTGGGATGTATCACAAGATAAAAATGGTAAAATACTAGCTTATTACACCGATATTGATAATAACTCTTTATATGAATTAACAGTAACATCAAATCTAAAAATAATGGCACCTGAAAATTCATCAAATTTATTTTATAAATTTGAAAATGTTCATACAATTAATTTTGATAATTTTGATACAACTAATGTAACAAATATGTATTCTATGTTTGAATCATGTTCAAGTATAATATCTTTAGATATAAGTAATTGGGACACATCAAAAGTAACTAGTATGAGCAGAATGTTTCTCTCTATGGAGAAATTAGTAACATTAGATTTAAACAATTTTGATACATCAAAAGTAACTAGTATGGATTTGATGTTTGGAAATGATGAAAATTTAGAAAAAATTGTTTTTGGTGAAATGTTTAATACATCGAAAGTAACAAATATGTATTATATGTTTAGAAGTGTAGGAAAAAATGCTACAACATTTGATATAGGAGATATAAGTAATTGGGATGTATCAAATGTAACCAGTATGAAAATGATGTTTGCTTCAGCTGGATATAATGCTACCACATTTGACATAGGAGATATAAGTAATTGGGATGTATCAAAAGTAACCGATATGAGTTCTATGTTTTCTTCTGCTGGGTATAATGCTCAAACGTTTGATATCGGAGATATAAGTGGCTGGGATACAGTGAGTGTAACCAATATGGGTTCTATGTTTTATATGACAGGACGTAATGCTACAACATGGAGTTTAGGTGGCGTTAATACAATAGATTTATCTGGATGGGATTTAACTAATGTTACTAATGTAGATTATATGTTTAGGTATTTGCCTTCATCAATAACTACAGCTTATGCAAGAACGCAAGCAGATGCTGATAAGTTAAATGCTTCATCTGGTAAACCATCTAATATTAACTTTGTTGTTAAATAAGTATATACTTAGGTATATGCTTTTTTTGTTTTCATATTATTATGGTGGAAAATGTGTTATTTTGATTGACTTTTGATGTTTGGTGTGTTATATTTTAGGTGTAATGCAACTAAAAGTTGTTTTTATTTTGAAAAAGTAGGTGAAATTGTGACTAAGAAAGTTAAAGAAGAAAAGAAAAAAGATAATGTTAAAAAGGTTGTAAATGCTAAGAAAAAGACAAAGAAGAAAAAAGATAGTTTTGTGAAGAAAGGTTTACAATTTTTAAAGGATGTTAGAAAAGAATTAGGTAAGGTTCGTTGGCCTAATAAGAAGGAAATGATTAAGTATGCTGGTGCGACACTTGCGTTTGTTGTTTTCTTTGCTTTATTCTTTTTATTAGCTGATGGCATTATTTGGGGATTGAAACAGGTGATGAGATAATGGAAAAAGAATGGTATGTTGTTAACACTTATTCTGGACATGAATCTAAAGTAAAAGAAAATCTTTTAATGCGTGCTTCTAGTATGGGAATGGAAGATTATATTTTTCGTGTAGTTGTTCCTGAACAAACAGAAGTTGAATATAAAGATGGTGTTAGAAAAGAAAAAGTTAAGAAGATGTTTCCGGGATA
Organism: uncultured Bacilli bacterium; assembly: GCA_944358325.1. Lineage (GTDB taxonomy): Bacteria > Bacillota_I > Bacilli_A > RF39 > UBA660 > CALVXF01. The sequence continues at coordinate 10,912 of CALVQV010000005.1, read as the reverse complement.
TATTTTGGTTGAAATGATTATGACTGATGAAGCATGGTTTGTTGTACGTAATACGCCTGGTGTTACAGGCTTTATCGGATCAAGTGGTAAAGGAGCTAAACCTTTCCCATTAACGCCACAAGAAGTTGATAAAGTTCTTGGTAGTATGGGAATGAGTCGCTTAGAAATTGGCAATGAACTTAATGTTGACGATATGGTTAAGGTTATTGGTGGACCATTTGCCAATATGTTTGGTAAAGTTAAAAATGTTGATAAAGAACATGCTAAGTTAGAGGTTGCTCTTGATTTGTTTGGACAAGAAACCATTGTTGAACTTGAGTTAACTGAAATAGAAAAAGCATAATATATTTACAAAGTATTTATTTTGTGTTATTATTAAATGGCTATATTATTTTTGATATAGATTTGTCAGTGGGAGGCAAGCTTTGATAAGCGGAAAAGCTGTTTGAACCAAAGACGAAAAAAATATGGGAGGTGTTTTTCGTGGCAAAACAAGTAGTAAAAGAAATTAAGTTACAATTACCTGCAGGAAAAGCAACATCTGCTCCACCAGTTGGAACAGTTTTAGGGCCTGCTGGAATTAATTTAGGAGAATTCTGTACTAAATATAATGATGCTACTAAAGATAAGATGGGTGACATCCTACCTGTAGTTATCACTGTTTATGATGACAGAACATTTGATTTCGTGGTAAAAACTCCACCAGCTGCTTTCTTAATTAAGAAGTATGCTAAAATCAAATCTGGTTCTTCAAAAGGAAGTAAAGAAGTTGTGGCTACTTTAACTAAAGACCAAATTAAAGAAATTGCGGAAACTAAATTACCTGATTTAAATGCATATAGTGTAGAAGAAGCAATTAAGATTATTGAAGGTACTGCTCGTAATATGGGTGTTAAAGTAGAAGAATAATTATAAATAAATCATAGGTCTCACCTATGTGGAAGGGTATATAAAACTATCCGCTTTCGTTTAGATATACCACATAAGGAGGTAAAATAATGAAAAAAGGAAAAAAATATACAGCTAGTCTTGCTAAGATTGAAAAAGGTAAAGCTTATACAATTGAAGAAGCTGCTAAGTTAGTTAAAGAAGTAGCGCCTGCTAAGTTTGATGAAACTGTTGAATTAGTATTAAAATTAAATCTTGATACTAAGAAAGCAGATCAACAATTAAGAGGAGCTTTAGTATTACCTAACGGAACAGGAAAAACTAAGAAAGTATTAGTTATTGCTAAAGGAGAAGCTGCAAAAGCTGCAAAAGAAGCTGGTGCTGATTATGTTGGTGATACTGATATGGTAGAAAAAATTGAAAAAGAAAATTGGTTCGATTTTGATACTATGATTGCTACACCTGATATGATGCCTGCTTTAGGTAAGATTGGTAAGATTTTAGGGCCTAAAGGTTTAATGCCTAACCCTAAAACTGGTACAGTTACTATGGATACTAAGAAAGCTGTAGAAGACGTTAAAAAAGGACGTGCTGAATACAGAACTGATAGTTTCGGAAATGTTGCTGTAGTAGTTGGAAAAGTTTCATTTGATGAAGCTAAATTAGTTGAAAATATTAAAGCCTTTGTATCATTAATTGTTAAAACTAGACCATCATCAGTTAAAGGTGAATACATAGAAAATGTAAGTTTATCTTCAACTATGGGACCTGGTGTTAAAATTGATGCAAAAAGCTTTGACTTTTAATTGATGCTATGTTATAATCAAGGTGTCTTTGAAAAATATATCTTTTAGTACCGTAGACAGTAGGTGTTTTTAAAACTTAATTTCCTACCGAGGAACTTAAATTATTAAGTTAAATCCTTATGGTACTTTATGCTGTAAGGATTTTTTGTTGTACTATAGATAAAATTAAATATAGGAGGTGTAATATGGCAAATCAAAAGATCTTAGATCAAAAACAACAAATTATTGATGAAATTACAAATAAAGTTAAAGATGCTGCTGGTTTTGTAGTATTTGAATACCACGGACTAACAGTTGCTGAAACTAATGAACTAAGAAGAAAATTAAGAGAATCTGGTTCTGAATTAAAAGTTTACAAGAATACGCTTGTAAGACGTGCTTTAAATTCTTTAGATATTAATTTAGATGAAGAATTAAATGGACCTAAGGCTATTGCTTTTGGTACTGATGCAATCGCTCCAATTAAAACTTTGAGTGATTTTGCTAAGAAACACGATGCTTTAGTTCTTAAGATTGGTTATGTGGATGGTGCTATTGCTGATAAAGATTTACTTAATACTTATGCATCTATTCCATCAAGAGAAGGATTATATACTATGTTCGCAGGTGGATTACTTGAACATGTTAAAAACTTTGCTATTTGTCTAGATTTACATGCTAAAAATCTAGAAGAAAATAAATAATTAAAATAAAGGAGGAATATATAATGGCAAAATTAAGCGCAAAAGAAATTATTGATTCACTAAAAGAAATGACTCTTTTAGAAATTAAAGAAGTAGTAGATTTAATGAAAGAAGAATTTGGTGTTGATCCAAGTAGTGTAGCTGTAGCTGCTCCAGTAGCAGGTGCTGCTGTTGAAGAAGGACCAAGCTCAGTTGATGTAGTATTAGCTAGTTGTGGTGCTAACAAAATCGCTGTTATCAAAATTATCCGTGATATTACAGGTTTAGGATTAAAAGAAGCTAAAGATATCGCTGATAATGGTGGTGTAGTTAAAGAAAAAGTTTCTTCTGATGAAGCTAATGAAATGAAAGCTAAATTCGAAGAAGCTGGCGCAACAATCGAATTAAAATAATTAAAAATTTAATGGCTAGCCTGTACTAATTTTTAGTATGGGCTTTAGTCGTTTATTAAAGGTAGTGATAAATTGTCACATTATTTTACAAATGATGATAACTTAAAAAGTGATATTAAAAAAAGAGAAGCTATTATTAATGGTGAAGTTTTTAGTTTTTTTACGGACAACGGTGTATTTTCTAAACAGGGGTTAGACTTTGCTACAAAGTGTTTGTTAGAAACGATCGATCTAACAAAAATTAGTGGTAATGTTCTGGATTTTGGTTGTGGTTATGGACCAATTGGTATTTATTTGAGTAAGAAAACTAATGCTCATATTGATATGCTTGACATTAATAAAAGAAGTATGGAACTTGCCCGCAAAAATGCTTCTTTAAATAATGTCAACGTTAATATTTTTGAAAGTAATATTTATGAAAATGTTACGAAAAAATATGATTTTATTGTTACTAATCCACCAATTAGGGTTGGTAAAGAAATTTTATATAAGATTTTATTTGGCGCTAAAGATTATCTTACAAGTGATGGGGAATTATGGCTTGTAATTAATAAGAATCATGGGGCTAAAAGTTTGGTTCGTGATTTAGAAAATGTTTATAAAGTTGATATTGTTGATAAAATAAAAGGATTTTATATTATTCGTTGTAAAAACAATTGACATCTTGAAATGTTTTTAGTAAAATTATAAATTGGCGACATATAAATTTTGCGGGTTTAATATGTTTGATTTTAAAACTAGTTATAGGGGTGAAAGAGTGGCTTACACAGTTAAAAAATTTGGTGATCACCGAGAAAGAAGAAGTTATGCTAAGACAAAAAATGCGATTGAATTAGGTAACTTACTTGAAATTCAAAAAAGTTCTTATAATTGGTTCATTAATGAAGGGATAAAAGAAGTATTCGAAAGCATTTTTCCAGTAGAAAGTTTTACTGGAAATTTATCGCTTGAATTTGGAGAATATTCTTTTGATGAACCAAGATATTCAATTAAGGGTTGCAAAGATAGAAGTGCAACTTATGCGGCACCTTTAAAGGTAGAAGCAAGATTATTTAACCACGAAACAGGTGAAGTTAAAGAACAAGAAATCTACCTTGGAGATATGCCTATTATGACTGATAGTGGAACATTTATTATTAATGGGGCAGAACGTGTTATTGTTTCGCAATTAGTTCGTTCTCCTAGCGTTTATTTTGGTAAAGAAATTGATAAAAATGAACGTGTTATGATTACATCACAATTAATACCTAATCGTGGTACATGGTTAGAGTATGAAACTGATGCTCGTGATGTAATGTATGTACGTATTGATCGTACACGTAAAGTTCCATTAACAACTTTATTACGTGCTTTAGGTTTATCTAGTGATTTAGATATTTATGATTTATTTGGTGAAGATTATTATCTTGAAAAAACAATTGAAAAAGATACTAATAAGAATACAGATGAATCATTAATTGATATTCATTCTAAGTTAAGACCTGGAGAACCATCAACTCTTGATAGTGCGAAAAACCAATTAATTTCTAGATTTTTTGATTCTTTCCACTATGAGTTATCTAAAGTAGGACGTTACAAGTTTAACCGCAAATTAAATATTTGTGATCGTTTGTTAGGATGTACTTTAGCTGAAACTATTAGTAGTGATGGTAAAGAATTTAAAGAGGGTACAGTTGTTACAAAAGAAGTATTAAAAGAATTAAGAGAAGTTCTTGCTAATGGCTATGGTGTTATTGAAACTAAAATAAATACAGATTTAGATACTTATAACAAAGTTCAAGTTGTTAAAGTATATTCTAAAACTAATCCAGATAGAATAGTTAGAGTTATTGGTAATGATCAAACTATTGATTCAAAACGTTTAACTATTTCTGATGTTTATGCTTCAATTTCATATTACTTAAATTTATTTGAAGGTATTGGTTCTTTTGATGAAATCGATCATTTATCAAATCGTCGTGTTCGTCAAGTTGGAGAACTTTTACAAAATCAATTTAAGATTGGTATTAGTCGTATTGAAAGAGTTATTCGTGAAAGAATGTCAACGCAAGAAATTACAGAAGTAACTCCTAAGACATTAATTAATATAAGACCTTTAACAGCTACTATTAAAGAGTTTTTTGGTAGCAGTCAATTGTCACAATTTATGGATCAAATTAATCCACTTGCTGAACTTACTAGTAAAAGACGTTTGTCAAGTTTAGGACCTGGTGGTTTATCTCGTGATCGTGCTGGTATGGAAGTACGTGACGTTAACCCATCACATTATGGTAGACTTTGTCCAATTGAATCTCCAGAAGGACCTAACATTGGGCTTATTACATCTTTAAGTAGTTATGCTAAAGTAAATGAATATGGATTTATTATGACTCCATATCGTCGTGTCGATAATTGTAAATTAACTGATGAAATCGTTTATATGACTGCTGATGAAGAATTAGATTATTATATTAGTCAAGCTGCTGTTAAATTAAATGATAATAATGAAATGATTGAAGATAGAGTTCCTGTTCGTTATCGTGGGGATGATATTATTGTTAATAAAGAACAAGTTGACTTTATTGACGTATCACCACAACAAGTTGTTTCTATTACAACTAGTGCGATTCCATTCTTGGAACACGATGATGCTAAACGTGCCTTAATGGGTTCTAACATGCAACGTCAAGCAATTCCACTTCTTACTGCTGAAGCACCACTTGTTGGTACTGGGGTAGAAGCTATTGCTGCTCGTGATAGTGGAGCTGTTGTTATTGCTAAAGCTGATGGTATTGTTGATTATGTTGATGGTAACAAAATCATTGTAAAAAACGCCAAAGGAACAGATACATATTATTTAAATGGTTATGAAAGAAGTAATGCTGGTACATGTTATCATCAAAGACCTATTGTTAGAGTTGGTGATAAGATTAAGAAAGATGAAGTTATCGCTGATGGACCTTCTACTGATAAAGGTGAAATTGCATTAGGTAAGAACGTTACGGTTGCTTTCATGAACTATAACGGATACAACTATGAAGATGCTGTTATTTTAAATGAAAGATTAGTTAAAGATGATGTTTATACATCAATTCATATTGAAATGTATCAAATTGATTGCCGTGATACAAAATTAGGACCTGAAGAATTTACACGTGATATTCCAAATGTAGGGGAAGAAGCACGTAAGAATTTGGATGAAAACGGTTTAATTCGTATTGGTACAGAAGTTAAAGATGATGATATCTTAGTAGGTAAAGTTACACCTAAAGGTATGGCTGAACTTACTAGTGAAGAAAAATTATTACATGCAATCTTTGGTGAAAAAACACGTGAAGTTCGTGATACATCACTTCGTGTTCCACATGGTGGTGGTGGTATTGTTCATGATATCAAAGTGTTCACTAAAGAAGATTCTGATGAATTAGGAGCAGGTGTTTCTAAACAAATCAGAGTATATATCGCTCAAAAACGTAAAATATCTGTTGGGGATAAGATGGCTGGACGTCATGGTAATAAAGGGGTTATCTCACTAATTTTACCTGAAGAGGATATGCCATATTTACCAAATGGTAAACCAGTAGATATCTTACTTAACCCACTTGGAGTTCCTTCTCGTATGAATTTAGGACAAATTCTAGAAATGCATTTAGGTATTGCAGCTCAAAAATTAAATATTCATGTTGCAACACCAGTATTTGATGGGGCAACTAGTGAAGAAATAGTTGATGCTTTAGAAGAAGCTGGTTTAGATCGTGATGGTAAGACATGGTTATACGATGGACGTACAGGTGAAAAACTAGACAATCGTGTTAGTGTTGGGGTTATGTATATGATCAAACTTAACCATATGGTTGATGATAAACTTCATGCTCGTGCAACTGGACCTTATAGTTTAGTAACACAACAACCTCTAGGTGGTAAAGCACAAATGGGTGGTCAACGTTTCGGTGAAATGGAAGTTTGGGCATTATATGCTTATGGTGCTGCTCATGTATTACAAGAAATGATGACAATTAAGTCAGATGATCAAGTTGGTCGTGTTAAAACATATGAAGCATTAGTTAAGGGAATTCCTTTACCAAAACCTGATGTTCCAGAAAGTTTTAAAGTTTTAATTAAAGAATTCCAAGCTTTAGGATTAGATATTACAGTATTAGATCCAGAAGGAAATTATCGTGAATTAAAAGATCTTGAAAGAGAAGAAGAAGATTCATTTATGTCTTCTGAAGGACTTGAAAATACGGAATTACCTTCTGATGAACCAGCAGAAGAACCTTCTCTAGATTATGAAGAAGATGATGATGAGTTCGAAGAAGATAGTTTAGATGAATTAGAACCAACAGAAGAAGATTTAATGGAAGGAGATGTTGAATAATGGATGTTAATCAATTTGCAGGATTAAGAATTTCAATCGCATCACCTGAAAAAATTCGCTCTTGGTCATATGGTGAAGTAAAGAAAGCAGAAACAATTAATTATCGTACTTTAAAACCAGAACGTGATGGATTATTCTGTGAAAAAATCTTCGGACCTATGAAAGATTATGAATGTTCTTGTGGTAAATATAAAAGATTAAGATATAAAAACATTGTTTGTGATAGATGTGGTGTTGAAGTAACACGTTCTAAAGTTCGTCGTGAACGTATGGGACATATTGAACTTGCAACACCAGTCTCTCACATCTGGTTTTTTAAAGGTGTTCCTTCTCGTATGGGACTTGTTCTTGATATGAGTCCAAGAGATTTGGAAGAAGTTTTATATTTCGTTAGTTATGTTGTTCTTGAACCAGGGGATACACCTTTATTAAAGAAACAAATAATTAGTGATAAAGAATATCGTGCTTACTATGAAAAATATGGTAATTCTTTTAGAGCAGGTATGGGTGCTGAAGCAATTAAAGAATTACTTGAACAAGTAAATATTGAAGAAGAAGTAAAGAAAATTACTGAAGAAATAGAAGCAATAAAAGATACAACTAGTCAAAAACGTGTTCGTTTAATTAAGAGATTAGATGTTCTAGATGCTTTCTTAAAATCAGGAAATCGTCCTGAATGGATGATTTTAACAGCACTTCCTGTTATTCCACCTGATTTAAGACCTATGATTCAATTAGATGGTGGTAGATTTGCTACTAGTGATTTAAATGATCTATATAGACGTGTTATTAATCGTAATAATCGTTTAAAGAAATTAATTGATTTAGGTGCTCCTTCAATTATTATTCAAAATGAAAAACGTATGTTACAAGAAGCTGTTGATGCATTATTTGATAATGGACGTAGAAGTCGTGCAGTAACAGGTGCTGGAAATCGTAGTTTAAAATCTTTATCAAGTATGTTAAAGGGTAAACAAGGACGTTTCCGTCAAAACTTGTTAGGTAAACGTGTTGATTATTCAGGACGTTCAGTTATCGTTGTTGGTCCAAGTTTAAAAATGTACGAATGTGGTATTCCAAAAGAAATGGCTCTTGAATTATTCAAGCCTCATGTTATTAGTGGTTTAGTTGATAAAGAAATCGCTTCTAATATTAAAGCTGCTAAACGTATGATTGAAAATCAAGATCCACGTGTATGGGATGTCGTAGAAGAAAAAATTAAAGAACATCCAGTTATGTTAAACCGTGCGCCTACATTACATAGATTAGGTATTCAAGCATTTGAACCTAAGTTAATCGGTGGTCGTGCGATTAGACTTCATCCACTTGTTTGTGCGGCATTTAATGCTGACTTCGATGGAGACCAAATGGCTGTTCACGTACCTATTAGTACAGAAGCACAAACAGAAGCACGTGTTTTAATGCTTGCAGCTAATAATATCTTGTCACCTAAAGATGGTAGTCCAATTGCGACTCCTAGCCAAGATATGATTTTAGGTAATTATTATATTACAATTGAAAAAGCAGGACTTCCAGGAGAAGGTCGTGTATTTAAAAATGATAACGAAGCTTTAATGGCATATGAAAGAAGAGAAATAACACTTCATACTCGTATTGCTGTTCCTGCTCGTGGTTTTAAACATAAAGTATTCCCTGATAATTATCTAGATAAATATTTAGTAACAACACCAGGTAAGATTTTGTTTAATCAAATCTTCCCTGATACATATCAATATATTAATGATTCTACTGAGGAAAATATTACAAAGATTACACCAGCAAAATATTTTTTAGCTCCTGGTACTGATATCAAAGAAGCTATTAAAGAAATGCCTTTAGTTGGTCCATTTGGTAAAAAAGTATTAAGTAAGTTGATTGCTGAAACTTATAAACGTTATCAAACTACAGAAACTTCTATTATGCTTGATAAATTAAAAGATTTAGGTTTTAAACATTCTACTTTATCAGGTATTTCTATTGGTATAGGAGATATTATCTTATCAAGTAAGAAAGAAGAAATATTAGCTGAAGCAACAGCAATGGTAAATCAAATTAACAAACAATGTAATCGTGGTTTAATTACTGATCGTGAACGTTATTTAAAAGTTGTTGAAACATGGAATAATGCTAAATCAAAAGTTGAAGCAGAGTTAAAAGAAATTATTAAAAATAATAAAGATAATTCTATTTCAATGATGATTGATTCTGGGGCTCGTGGTAACATGAGTAACTATAACCAAATGGCTGGTATGCGTGGGTTAATGTTAAAACCTACAGGAGAAGCTGTAGAAATTCCAATTACATCTTCATTCCTAGAAGGTGAAAGCGTTACAGAATTCTTCTTAGCTACTCATGGTGCTCGTAAAGGTGCCGTTGATACAGCGTTAAAAACTGCAGAAGCAGGATACTTAACACGTCGTTTAGTTGATGTTGTTCAAGACATTATTGTTAAAGAAGAAGATTGTGGTACTGATCAAGGTGTACTTGTTGAAGCATTCGTAAATGAAAACGACGGAACTGTTGTTGAAACATTACGTGATCGTATTATTGGTCGTTACTCAAGCAAAAATATTGTTAATCCAGAAACAAAAGAAGTTATTTGTGAACGTAATACATATATTACAGAACAATTAGCTGATAAAATTATTAAAGCAGGTATTACTAAAGTACCTATTAGAACAGTATTGACATGTAAAACTCATGGTGGCGTATGTCAAAAATGTTATGGTCGTAACCTTGCTACAGGACATATTGTTGAAACTGGAGAAGCTGTTGGTATTATGGCTGCTCAATCAATTGGGGAACCAGGTACACAACTTACAATGCGTAACTTTAATACTGGTGGTGTTGCCGGTGGAGAAGACATTACACAAGGGTTACCACGTGTTCAAGAAGTATTTGAAGCTCGTAATCCAAAAGGTAAAGCAACAATTGCTGAAATTAATGGTATTGTTACTAAAATTGAAGATGAAAATGGTAAATACGTTATCTCTGTTAAAAACGATGTTGAAACTCGTGAACATACAACACACTATGGTTCTAAATTAGCTGTTGAATTAAATCAAGAAGTTAAAGCAGGAGACAGATTAACATTTGGTGCTATTAGTCCAAAAGAATTATTAGTTGTTACAGATCCAATCACAGTTCAACAATATATCTTATTAGAAATTCAAAAAGTTTATCGTTCTCAAGGTGTTGATATTTCTGATAAACACGTTGAAATTATGGCTAAACGTATGATTTCTAGAATTAAGATTATTACTAGTGGTGATTCATTATTCTTACCAGGAACTATGGTAAATATCCAAAAATTTACAGAAGAAAACAAAAAGCTTATTCTTGAAGGTAAGGTACCTGCTACTGGTCGTCCAGTATTATTAGGTATTACTAAAGCAAGTTTGGAAACTGATTCTTTCTTATCAGCTGCTTCATTCCAAGAAACAACACGTATCTTAACAGATGCTGCAATTCATGGAAAAGTAGATCATTTAAATGGTTTAAAAGAAAATGTTATTCTTGGTAAATTAATTCCAGCTGGTACAGGAGCTAGACAATATACGGAAAAGAAATATACTTTAGAACATCCTTATATAACTGATGAACCACTTGAAGTTTTAGAACAAGAATTAATGGATTAATAAATAAAAGTTTTTAGAATTTTTCTAAAAACTTTTTTTGTTATAAAAATTTATGATATAATTATTTTATATAGAACATCTGGTAAATGTCAATAGATAGTTTATGGCAGATTTAATATAATTTACTGCCTTATCAATAAAATTATTG
>CALVQV010000004.1 GCA_944358325.1 uncultured Bacilli bacterium | reverse complement strand
TACTAACACACGAACATATGTATGTCAATAGCTTCTTGGTGCTTTTTGCAAAGAACTTTCCTAATATATAAAAAAAGTTAAATAATTATTAATTCAACTATTTAACTTTATGTATTTTTTTATTATCTTTTATCTCTAAATTTATCATTCCAAAATAATCACTTTTTAAAATTTCGTTTAATTTATAATCTTCATTAAACTTTATAATTTTTGCCATACTAAGACCTTTATTTGGCTTTTTCTTATACTTTTTTAACAAGAAATGAGTCGCCATATAAATATTTTCTTCTTTATGTAATTGATTTACTATTTTAGCCCCTTCTAAAGCAATTTCCTCATCTGTTAAACCTTTCATCTTAAAAAGACAATATATACATCTTTTATTAAAATTACCTGTATCTAATAAACATCTTATAGCTTCTTCTTTTTTATTTATAATTTTATAATTTATTAAACTAGTTACAATAAAAATACTATCATTGTCATTATTTTTAAAAAAATCTAATATTTTTAACTTTTCTTGTAAACTAAAATTCATCTTAACAATTTTAATTGCTTCTAAAAAATAAAGAGGTTCTAAATTTACCATTGTTTCTAAAACTAAAGCATCATTTTTTAATATAGTATTAATATCTTTTTTAGAAAAAGCATAATGATTTAGACGATCTACTAATTTTTTTAACATAATTAATTCTTCTTTTTTCATATCATCACCTAAACTTGTCACGTATTATATAATAAAACATATCTATTAGCAATATTTTTCTAAGCATAAAATTATAAAAAAAGTTAACATTATAAATGGTGATAGTATGAAAGAAATTAATAAAAGTATTAAATGCTCTGTACATGATTGTACTTATTGCATTCCTAAATTAAATTCTTGTTCTAAGAAAAAAATACGCATTTGTAATTGTAGTTTAGAAGATACTAAAGAAGCTACAATGTGTGACAGTTATAAAAAAAGAAAAAGTGATGAAAACTAAAAAGCGATTACTAAAATCGCTTTTTAATTTTCATCTACTACCTTAACATTATAATTGTAACTACCACCGCTATATGTTATTGTAATAGTTGTTTTAGAATAAGACATTTTTTTATGAGTTTTTGGGTTTTCTACATCAGCATCCAAATAATTTCCTTTTACTAAATCATCTAAAGTAATAACAACTTTATCACCTTCATTTTCAGGAATTAAAGACATATTATCGGCTAAATAATCTTCCGCTGCCCCCTTTAGATTACTAACTAATAAATTATAAGACTCCTCTTCAGCATTACTAATAATTTTATTAGTTAAAGGCATTGTAATAGCTAATATAATACCCAAAATAATAATTATCCCCAATAATTCAACAATTGTAAAACCATTCTTTTTCATCTTTCACCTCATAAAATAATAATTGTGTTCTATTTCATAACCTAAAGATGTTTTATCACCATGTCCAGGATAAATAATAATATCTTTAGGATATTTTTTTATTAATTCAATGCTTGCTTGCATATCAATATTATTGCCACCCTCTAAATCTGTTCTGCCAATACTATCTTTAAAAATAAAATCTCCAACAAACATAAGTTTTTCACTTTCAAAATATAAAGTAATTGAATCTTTAGTATGACCTGGTGTTTTTATAACTTTAAACTTAAAATAATCACTTTTGAACTCATCAATATTAGAATAATCATAAACATCTACATTATTAAAATATTTTACTGCTCCAATATGATCAAAATGACTATGTGTAATGATGATACTATCTATTATTCTATCACCTATTTTAGCAACTATACGATTATAGTCATCACCCGGATCAATTACTAAAACATGATTATTGCAACTTAAAATATAACAATTAGTTTCTAAAGCGCCAACTTTAACTATTTCTATTTTCATCGATTAACTCCTTAACAGGTCCATATGTTTTACGATACTCTGGAATAAGACCATATTTATGAATAGCTTCAATATGAGCTTTAGTAGGATAACCTTTATGCTTCTTAAAACCATACTCTGGATACTTAATATCTACTTCATATAACATGTGATCCCTTGTAACTTTAGCAATAATACTAGCAGCCGCAATAGAAGCACTTTTAGCATCACCCTTAATAATTGGTGTATTAGCAATGAAATCACCTAAAGGCATGGCATCTGTTAAAACATGTTCTAAAGGTATTTGTTCTTTAACTTTAGTAATAGCTATTTTCATAGCCTTGCGACTTGCTTCATAAATATTAATTTGATCTATTTCTTCAGCATCAACTATCCCTATACCATATATGGCATGACTAATTATATACTTATAAAACTCTTCACGTTTTTTTTCACTTAATTTCTTGCTATCATTTAAGCCATCTAAACAAAAATCATTTGGTAGATAACAACATGCAGCCACAACAGGACCATATAATGGACCTCTTCCCGCCTCATCTGTACCACCAATATACTTAATACCTTTTTCTTTTAATTCATTTTCATAAAGATACATATCTATCATTTTACCATCTCACTATTAACACTTGCATCATAAATTAATTCACAGTCTTCATAGCCATGGACATTTTTATAAGTATTATTTTTAATTAAATCTCCCATACGAACAAAATCTTTACGGCAATCTAATACTCCATAAATATATTCTGGAAGCAAATAATAATCATTATTTCTCTTTTTATATATAGGTAAAATATCTTCCTTATTAATAGCATAACCAATATAATCTTCAGGAATTTTTGTTAATAAAACTTGTCTATTAGAAGTTTTCAATTGTCCCATAAACATCGGAAATAAATTAGTTAATTCAAAATCCAAATTGATATCTGGTAAATCTTCTACATTTTTTAGAGTACAAAAACCTTTTTTAAAACATTCATTTACTTCTTCAAGAGATAATCTATTAATAAGCTGATGAATACCAACAACATACCCTTCTTCAAATAGAGCCTCTAATTGTTCTCCTAAATCTTCACTAAGCGCCATATATTTACTTTTATCATATTCTTTAGCCCATGCTTGCATACTACGACTATATGTTAAATATCCTCTACTATTAACAATTTTATACCCTTTTTCTTTTATAGGTAATCCAAAAAATTTTAAACTACTCATAACATCCCCCACTACTATAATTAAATTATAACAAAAAAAGAGACAAAAATCTCTTAAATATACAAAATTATTAAATATTATTTAATTTAAAATCAGTTAGTCTTGTTTGAAAAATCATTTAATTGTTTTAAAAATTGATTATTTTTAAATAATTTTATTTGTTTTTGTGCTGATAAATTAAGTTTTATCAATCTTTCTTGTTGACCTAATCCTAATCTAATCATAGATGCATTAATACTTTCTAAATTACTTAAAATTAATAATTGAATTAAATCCGCATAATCACGAATATTACCCTTAAGAGCTAAAGTAGGATTTTTATTTTCCCATTCTTCTTTAGTCATTCCAAATAATGCTACATTTAATAAATCAGCTTCTTACCTATATACACTTTTTTTCTGTTTTTCAGTTAAAATAGGTACAATTATTTCTTCAATAGCGCTTGTGTGAATTAGATAATTAATTTTACTTAATTCTCTTCCAATATCCCATTCAATTTGAATACTTTTCGCCTCTAATTTTTTTAACCTTTCAAATTCATTAATTAAATATAATTTAAATTCTGGCGACAACCAACTTGCAAATTCAAAAGCAATCAAAGAATGAGCAAAAGTACCAAAACTATATCTACCTCTTTTAGAAATCAAACCAATAGAATTTGTTCTTCGTATCCATTGACTTGGTGACATTGAAAAAGAATTTCTACCACATTCTTTTTTAATTTGGTCGAATTCGACCAAATTAAAATTATCATTATTAAATTGTTCCCAAAGTCCAATATATTCAATTGTACTTATTTTACGTAACCAATTTTTAATAGTAAAAGATGGATCCTTAGAATTTTGATAAATAGCTAAATCTGTTAAAGATATATAGTCCATATTATTTACTTTTATAATAGATATTTTAATATTTTTTACAATTATTTTATTATTCATATTTTCATCCCTTCTATAAATAATATTTCATATATATATTCAAAATCCTTCTATATAAACAAAAAAAGAGACAAAAGTCTCTTAAATATTTTCATTTCTAATTGTTTCTAAAATATTTTCACGTTTTATCCTACTTGTTGCATACCACATGCATAATCCAGTAATCATAAATACTCCTAATACACAAATCAAAATACTTGAATAAGGAATAATTAAACTGTCAAACGTTACTAAATTATTTATTGACTTATGAATTAAAAGAATAATAATTAAGCTTACTGGTAAAGCATAGAACAATGCTTTTAAACCAAAGAATAAACATTCAAAAATAAGCATACGATTAAAACCTTTTGGTGATAATCCAATACTTCTTAAAACTGCAAACTCACGTCTTCTTAAAGACATACTTGTATTAATAGTATTTATAACACTAGTAATACCAATTAAAGTAACTAAACCTATAAAACCATAGAATAATACTTTAACAACAAGAATAAGATTACGTTGCATTTGATAACTTTTTTCAATATTAAAATTACTTATGTTAATACCATCAACTAGAACATTATTTTTATCATCTTCATCGAACAATTTATCCATTGCCTCATCGTCTTTAACTTTCATAGACAAATTATAATAAACCCATTCATAATCTGTTTCTTCATAAAATAGTTTATTATAAAGTTCTTCATTAACAACAATATTAAAAATATTTCTTGAATCTAATCCATCGATACCAAATGGTACTTTATTAGTAAAATAAATATCTTTAAGTGGTAATACACGATTATCTTCATAATAAATAAAATCTATACTATCTAGGTTATTATAAGGAATACTTTCAACAAATTTACGTGAATTATTCTTATATATAAATGAACTAAAATAATTAATAGCTAATACTTTATCTTCTTTTAAGCCTATTTCTTTTTTAAAATTATCATAAGCTTCATCATTAATAATAAAGATACGAACATTTGGTTCTTCATAAGGCTCAATATTATTATCATGCGCAAATTTCTTAAATTCACTACTAAATAATTTTTTACCATCAACATACGCATTTAGCCATTCTTCTCTATATAATGTATATTTCTCTACATTATTCGTTTTTAAAATTTTATTTATAACCGCGTCAGCTTCTAATTGTTTATCTTTTTTATGACTAAATGAAACGCTATAATTATAATCTGTTATTTCAGCATATTTATCCATACCACCAAAACTATATTCCATTAAAGCACTGAAAACAACGAATAGTACAATACTTATAAATAAAGAAGCAATCGTAACACGATATTTTTTCTTATTGCGTTTCATATTTTTATAAGCTATTTCACCTTCAACGCCAAACCATTTTACAAAAAATGGTGTCTTTAATTTTTTAGCCTTGATCTTAATATCATCATTTTGACGAATAGCTGTAATTGGACTTACACGACTAGCCATAAGTGATGGAATAAAAGCTGAAATTAGAATAGTTAAAATCATGAAAATAATTGGAATAATGATAAATATTGGATATGTAGATAAAGCCAAGTTATTATCAAACACTTCTGGCAACAAGTGATTTATAAACATAAGTAATAAACCAATACCTATATAGGCACCTATAATACCCAAAATAATACCTATTAACCCTACAATAAAAGCTTCGAAGAAAACAGTATATCTTAATTGTTTTCTTGTAGCTCCTATACTTGAAAATAACCCAAATTGACGTTTACGTTCCATTACTGAAATTGCAAATGAGTTATAAATAACAATAATACAAGCAACAGATATTAAACCTAAAACAATACACATAACAGAAGCAATTGAATCTGTTATATTATTATATTTGCTAACACCATAAAAACCTAATAAAGCATCATTATAAATGATATCATCTTTTTTTATATCTAGATTTAAATTACTAATAAGTTTTTCAGTATTATCATAAGCTTTTTCTGGTTTATTATATACTATATAAGCATTTACATTATCATTATAATCATCTGTTGTATATAAAGCCATCCCAGGTATTTGAGACCAATTTTGATCTTCATAAACTCCAACAATTTTATATGTGTTTTTTTCATTTGTAATCAATTTCTCATTAATTACTAATTCACATTCTTCTTTTAAATCATCACAAACATGTTCACTAAGTAAAGGTGAATCACCTAACTTATTACCGTCTAAATCAACACGATACCCTAAATCTAAAGTTATTTCATCACCTATATCAAAATATTCATTCAAATAACTTTCTATAACAATTTCTTTATTATTCTTAGGTAAACGTCCTTTAGTTAAATTAATTGTTTCTAAATAATTTTTATCACCACTAACAACTCTTAAATAATAAAAATAAGTATCCTCTTTTAATGGATTATCAGCATATCCATTGCTAGAAGTAAATTTTACTTCTTTAACATAACTCTCATTTCTAATAGCATCTAATTTATCATATGGCACTTCTAATTTAACATGATGATTACCACTATAATCAATAGTCGATTTTATCGCATTATCACGAACAGTTGAAAATAATAAACCTATCCCCACCATAAGTGCTGTTGAAAGAATAATTCCTATTACTGTAACAACAGTTCTTTTTTTATTAAGTTTCAAATGTTCAAGTGTTAATTTATTTAATATTTTCATTTTACTTGCTCGTCGGAAACAATTTTTCCGTCTTTAATTGTTATAATACGATCAGCATTAAGAGCAAGATTATGATCGTGGGTAATCATAATAATCGTTTGTTTATATTTTTTGTTGGATAATTTTAATAATTCCATTATTTCTTGACCATTTTTACTATCCAAATTACCTGTAGGTTCATCGGCTAATAAAATAGCTGGACGATTCATTAAAGATCTTCCAATACTAACTCTTTGTTGTTCTCCCCCAGATAATTGATTAGGTAAATGATTAACACGTTTAGATAAACCTAGTGTTTCAACTAATTCATCTAAATATTTATAATCTGGTTTTTTACCATCTAATAAAATTGGTAAAGTTATATTTTCTTTAACATTTAAGATTGGAATAAGATTGTAAAATTGATAAATTAATCCAACTTGACGACGTCTAAATATTGCAAGATTAGTTTCGTTTAATGAATAAACATCTTGATTGTCAACAAATACTTTACCACTAGTTGGTCTATCAACACCGCCTAAAATATGCAATAACGTACTTTTACCACTACCACTACTGCCTATAATAGCAACAAATTCGCCTCTTTCAACTTTAAAGCTTACATCATCTAAAGCTTTTACTAAGGTTTCACCCTTACCATAATTTCTGCATAAATTCTCTACACGCAAAATTTCCATTTTATCTCTCCTTTAAAAACATTATATCTTTTTAATCTTACAAACATGTGACAAATAAATAACAATTTTGTCACTTTTGATGATATAGTTTAACTATAAATGTTGTTCCATCTTTAACTACACACTCAATAACTCCACCTTCTAATGTAATAATTTTATTAGCCATATTAAGCCCTATACCAATACTGTCTTTATTGTGTTCACCTTTATAAAAACGTTTAAAAATATATTTTAAATCTTTTTTACTTATCCCATCCCCATCATCACTAATTCTAATTTCTGTATAAATAGGATTTTTCTTGCAACTAATTTTAATTTTGGAATGTGTATGTTCACAAGCATTTTTAATAATATTTAATAAAGCTTCACTTGTCCAGTGATAATCAACATAAACATTACTATCATCTAAATCTAATTCTAAATTAATATTTTTTAATTCAATTAACACATTAATAGGTTTTAATGCCTCTTTAATAATTTCTTTAGTTTTAACTTTTACATATTTTAATTTTACTGTTCCACTATCCAATCTTGACATTTTAAGCAAACTAGAAACTAACCATTCGATTCTTTCTAACTGACTGCGATTTTGAATTAAAAATTCTTTTCTAATCTTTTCATCTTTTTCATTCATCACAATATCATTAATTGTATACATACTTGTTAATGGCGTTTTAATTTGATGAGAAATATCTTCTAATACTTCCTCTATATATTTTTGATTTTTCATAAGCAATTCATTTTGTTCTCTTAATTTAACTGTTACTTGATAAATATTATTTCTTAAATTACTTATATCTCCTTCATCATATTCTTTAATATTAATTTGATAATTACCTTCTAAAATGTTTGTTATATTATCATCAATCCTTTTAATTTTTGTATAAATTATAATAAGTGAGACTAAGCCTAATACAAAGATTAATAAAGTATAAATAGTTAAGATAATGTTATTAAAAAACAAAGTACTAAGTAAAATTAATAAACTAAAAAAAAGATATATATTAAATATTTTATTCTTAAACATTTTCATCACCTAATTTATAACCAATTCCTCTTACTGTAACAATTATTTTAGGATTAGTTGGATCATCTTCAATTTTTTCTCTAATTCTTTTAATGTAAACAGTTAAAGCATTATCATTAACATATTCTTCATTAACATCCCAAACATCGGCTAAAATTTTTTCTCTTGTAAAAACAACATTAGGATTTAAAACAAAAATTAAAAATATTTTATATTCTAAAGCTGTTAACATGACATCTTTATTATTTTTTAAAACGAGCATCCTATTAGTATCAATTGTTAAATCAAATAATTTAATTAAATTATGATTGTCTTTAGTTGTAAAACGTCTTAAAACTGTTTTAATACGACTAACTAATTCTTTAGCTTTAAATGGTTTCGTAACATAATCATCTGCTCCCATATCAAGTCCCATAACAATACTAACTTCTAAATCATTAGCCGTTAAAAAAATAACTGGTATATCTTTAATTTCTTTAATTTTTTTAAACAAATCAAAACCATTTATATCTGGTAAATTAACATCTAATAAAATCAAAGCTACATCATCAAGCATTTCTAAACTAGGTAGTCCTTTGGATGATGTGAGCATATCAAAACCTTCTTGCTTTAAATAATACTCTAAACCAATACTAATTGCTTCATCATCTTCTATTAATAATATTTTAGCCATACTATCACCCACTTTAATTATACACTAATATATATTAAAATTTCATTACAAAAACGTAATATATAAAAGTAAATAAAAAATGATTAATAAAAAATTATTAATCATTTTCACTAATCGTATGGTATCTAAGAATTCACACTTTCTATATATACTAATGCTTCATCTATCCATACTCTATTTTTCTCTTACTAGAGAGGAATAAAACTTGTTTTGATAAGCTTTTAACTATTAAGAGTTAAATTCTCAATGTATAAGTTTTTATCAAATCTGGGCGGACCCCATTCCAGTTGTTGCCAGCGTTGTTGCCGTTCGCATTCCCGTTGTTGTTGACATTGCCCACATTGGAAGAAGAGCCGTTTAATAGTTTTATCCCTTTAATTTTACTACATCACCGTATTCATCGATTTTCACAGAATAACCTAATGTTATAATTTCAAAAAAATTGTGGTTGCTAAAAATTTTTCTTTGAAAATTATAAGTATCAGCATATTTAAAATGCCCTTTATAGCTTGCTAGCACTTGTTTAAAACTATAATAATCTAATTTGTTATTTTGACATAATCGATACATTTTTTTAACTTTTCGCTTAAATCTTCTTTTGGTATTATTGCGTATTTTCATATATAATTTATTTGTGTTGCTTAAATAATAACGATACCCTAAAAAATTTAAAGCATTATTTTTACTAATCATTCCAATTGATGATTTAGGATTTAATTGTAAATAATATTCATTTTCAATCTTATCTTTGATCACTTTATAGCAATATTTTAAATATTCCTTATCATGATGAAACAAAACAAAATCATCCATATATCTAACATAGTACTTAATATGTAATTGTTCTTTTATATAATGATCTAAATCATTTAAATAAATTATAGCAAAAGCTTGACTGGTCATACTTCCAATAGGAATACCCTTATTTTTTAAATTAAAAGAAGGAACTTTATCAATTTGTTTAAATAATATTTCTTTATTATTAGAAGATATATTTAAATTTTTTATTTTTTCTCTTTCTAAATCTTTTAAATAATTGATACGTTCAGATATATAGGCATAATTAGTTGTCTTTAAAATATTTTCTAACAGAAAAAGCGCATCTTTATCTTTAATTTTTGAACTTAAAATATTCATTAATTTAAAGTGATCAATCGTATAAAAATATTTACTTATATCACATTTTAAATAATAAATCGGGGTTTTTTTATGCTTCATTTCATTAATATAACGCTTTACAAGATTAACACCATACAAAGTACCTTTATTTTTTCTAGTAGCGACATTACAATCCAATAAAATTGGTTCAAAAACGGATAACAAAATATATTTAGCTACTAAATGATTAACTAATTTATCGTTAATTGTTTGACTCATGATTATACGATACTTAGGCTCTTTTATTAAGAAAATAAAATATTTATCAAACTTAAAATCTCTATTTTCTAATTTTTGTTTAATATTAATAAAATTTAAAAGTAAATAATTTTCATATTTTTCAATCTTATGTTTGTTTTTTGTATTTAGTTTGATTTGTTTATTATAAACTTTTATAATATTTCTAAGATCTAAAAGTTGTTTATATAAATCATTCTTTCTCTTCATTATTAATACCACTTTTTATCCACGCCTGGGTTAAAACAAATGTTTCTAATAAATGCTTACCAATAGATTCAAATTGTTTAATGCTTAATAATTGTTTTTCATAAGACACGTTTATATAAAAATCTAACATCTTAATTTTAACTAAAACATTCTTTTGATGAAAATATCTTTCTTCTGCCTTATTAATATTAGCCATATAACATTCTTCAAGTAAACTATACATTGTCTTCTTTATACTATCTCTAAGAGCTATCTCATTACGACTAAAGTTTTCAGTAATCTTATCTAATCTAATAATTGTTTTCTTTATCTTAGTAAGAATTAATAAATTATCATTCATAATATATTCTCAATTTTAGTGATTAATTTTTCAAAATTTTCATCTAAAATTCTACTTTTTAACTCTCTATATATTTTTTCAATTCTCATACTATAAGCATTAAACTGTTCTAATTTTTCAACATAATTTAAATAATTACCATTCACAAACCGTTTTTTAGTACTTACATCATATTCCTCATCCTCTTTTTCCAAAAGAAGATAATTTATTTTTTGTTGCTCCATAACTCTTGTAACCTTAAATAATGAATTTACAGGAAAACCTAATTTTTTAATACCATTAAACTCATTAATACGATAATTCAAAAGATATGAAATAATCTTTGTATCTTCACCAAAAACATCATAGAAATTGCCACTTTTTATAAAGACAATATAATTAGGATATTTATCTTTATAATAATTGTAACAATCAATTAACTTCATAGTACCTCCTAACCTTCGAAAAAATGCAGTAAAAGAAACTAATTACTGCATTTTCCATACGGACCAAAAGGCCCGTTTACTACTTTTTTTATCCCTTTATACTATATGGATTACTCATAGTCCCATCCCCTGATGTTATAACGATATTAGAGTTAAGAATCATAACTGGGCGGACCCCATCCCAGAAGCTGCCAGCGCTGCCGCCGCTCGCACTCCCGCCGTTGTTGACACGGCCCACAAAGGAAGAAGAGCCGGTCCAACGATTGATATACCAGTATGTTATATTTAAATCATTTCCACTATATCTTTCACCATAACTTGGTAATCCAATTTTAGCTGTTACTACACCATCACTTTTCCTACTTGGATATGTTCCATCAGTTGTATATCTATACATATCACTATAATCATTTCCATGGGTGGTTACAGGTAAATTCCAATTATATTCTTTAATATAACTTTTTGTTGTATCACTTAACCAATTATAATAACTATTACTTGCATTATTTAAATAATATCCTAGATTTTCACCTTCAGTATATGCATAGCTTCCACTTCCTACACTTGGATTGTATATATTATTGTTTGTACATCCACCCCAATAACATGTTTCGCCCGTTCCATTTTCACATCCACACGTATTACCTGTATTACTATTATCCCATTTATAATAAAATGGTACGTATACATTACTTCTTATTGATACACTACTATCTAATCCTCTTAACACATCTGCTCGCTCTACCTTTATACTTCCATCTTCTAAGATATCTATTACTCTATATTGCACTTTATTTTTATTATAAGTTATTCCATAGCCATTAACAATTGCACTTGCATGATTTCCACTTGGTGCATTTCCCTCATCTAAGTAAATATATTCCCCTATTGTTACTTGATTTAAGGCTGTGTCTTTAGTATATTCTTGATTTACACTTAGGATAAATGGATCTTTCTTTGTTCCATTTCCATCTCGCACATTTACATCACTCTTGATGTATATTACTGGTCTTACTCCTAAACCATAGGTATTTGTTCTAAACGTTGAACTTTTAGTGACACTGTTTACTGTTCCACCTGTATCTACCATTAAATTTCCGCTTTTACTATCTAAATTATCATAAAATTGGGTCCATACTAATGTTGTTGGATAGGTACTATTTTTTGTATACTTAGTCATTGTCCACATTAGTTCATCTTCATCTAAGAAACTTCCACCTGTGTATGTTGCACTATTACCTGTATTCGCATAAACATAATCTTCAAATGTTAATAAGCCTACTTTATCAGTTACCTTGTTATTACAACTTGTTATCTTAGTTGAACTTGTTGGTACGGTTACTACATGACTATTATTTGTTTTTAATACTGTTGTTACATTTACTTCATCTAAACAAAAATTACCATCTAAAATAATATCTTGTCTATCTAAACCATTATAGAAAATACCACTATATGCGTCTCCTGTATCATTTAACCATTTTCTTACCCAACTTGTATTCCAATCGCTTGTAGAACCATATGGTATTGATGTTATTGAATGAGCTAATACCATTTTAATATAATTATCACTTGTTTCTAATACTTGCCATAAGTTGCCACTATACCATACATAGTTTTTCATGACACTATCTTTTTCGCTCTTTGTTCCATATACTTTATTTACTGTTTTGCCATTTACTACGACATTCATTTTTATATGGTTTGTATCTTCTTCTATTTTGTCTTTTAATTTACCTATTGTTTTATATGGATTATTATCTCTTCCTGTATAATAAAATGTTAATATATCTCCTTTTTCTTCTACTACAACACTTTCACTATCCATATCACTATTATAATTTTTTAACATTGATTTTAATTCTGGCATTGGTATAATCATTGGATTTTCAGACATATGTCCATTATATTCATCATAAAAATACAATTCAGCTGCATGTTCGATATTATCAAATGTTCTTTCTAATGCTCCTTTTCTTGCTCCGTCTATTACTCCCATTATCATTGGTGTTGCGATTAAAGCTATTACAGCTAATATAACGATAACTGCTAGTAATTCTATTAATGTGAATCCCAATGTTGCCAATTTAAAACTTTTTTCTTTATTTTTTGATGTTTTTTTCATAATCATTTCATCTCCTATTATTTTTAATTATAACATACAAATAATAATAAATAAATAAATTTTATGACATTTTATGACATTTCAATATTTATCTGTATAACGTGTAATAATATTTAACAATAAAAAAACTAGGCATCCATCCAGTTGCCCAGTACTTCAAAAGTTCCTTTTATAATATTTCTTGTTGTATTTCCTAAATAATTTGATAAGTTATATCCAATATTAGATATTGAATTATTATAATTAATTTTTTCATTTTCTAAATAATCTTCTACTTTAACATTCTTACCAGCTTTAACGTCTTCTTCAAATTTTTTTATTGCTTCATTAGTTAAAACTGTCTGTTTATGTAATTCATATTCATAATATCCTGTTTTTTCAAAGATATATATCGTTATAAAAATAAGAAATAAAAACATAATTACACCATTTAAATATTTAATGAATTTAGCATTTTTCTTTTTCATGAATCCTCCAAATAAGTATTTATAATTTCAGCAACAGCTTCTAAAGTATTCATAACTTCACTAACTGTATTATCTTGACCACCAACTTCAAGTAAAATTATATTAGGTGCTAAATCTTGATTATAAATTCCATTAACTCCACTACCACTTTTAGTTATAACTCCTCTAGATAAAGTTGGATAACTACTATTAATTAAAGTATTCAAAGTTTTTGATAATTCTAAATTAGGCTCATAATTATCATGTTCAACACCAACTACAAATAATACTTTAGCATAACTTTTGCCATTTATTTCAGTTGTACTTTTATCTTTACTTAAAGCATCACGATGTAAATCGATTATGAGATCAAATTTATTTTTACTTAAAACATCTTCAAGAAAATAACGGGTTGCTTTATAACTAGATGCATAATTCCACCCGTTTATATTAAGTAAATCACTAACACTTCTATCTTCTACCATAGCTTCAATATTATATGCTTTTAATTTATCTTGTAGAATATATGACCCCATCATAACATTTGGTGTTATATTATAATTTTCATACCCCACTAAACTATATTTTTCTTGTTGATGTGTATTATATATGTATACTTTAGGTTCAACTATTTCTTCAGATTCTTCTTTAATCGGAGGATCTTCATTAAATACTTCTTCACTATAATCATAATGCATAAAAGTTTTTAAAATATTTACTGGTTCATGTATATTTAAATTTGTTAAAAATGTTAAAGTTTTATCAAATAAATTGTTTTGGTTTTTTTCATATTTTTCTAAATAACTAGAATCATCTAAAATAATATTTAAAAATTCTTCGTTAGAAATATCTAATTCGTAATGTGTAACAATATCAACAATATATTTACAGACAAAACTAAAAATTAAGATAAAAATAAATATCTTAAAAAATTTAAATGATCTCTTTTTTTTCTTTAATCGCATTCTTTTCATGATTAAAGTATATAATATTTAATCCAAATAATTTGTCACATTAAGTTCAAATGCTAAATTTATACTTGTTCCAATAATTTTAGCCAAAATTAAAACTATTTCATCTATCTCCTTAGGTGTAACCATCAAATTAGAATCAATGGGATTTAAAACTTCTATCATAAGACTTTTTAATTCTTCATTATCAAGTGTACCAAGCATTCCCATAAGCGCTTTTTTTTCATCTTCATTAATAGTAATATCATAATTTTTGTAATTAGGTAAACCGGTTTTTAATTTACTAGCAGGATTATCTAATTCTTTTTTATTATAAGCAAAATACTTATACATATAATCTATCGTATCACTAACAATAGTTGCTGAATCAACAACAGTTGGAACCCCCAAGGCAACTATATCTACACCCAAATTATTCTTAGTTATTTCTTTTCTTTTATTTCCAACACCACTACCTGGCATAATACCAACATTATTAATTTGTATTGTATGATTAAGTCTTTCAATAGAAGAAGATGCTAAAGCATCAACTATAAGTACTAAATCTGGTTTAATATGACTAGTAAGTAATTTAATAATATCGCTAGTTTCTATTCCCGTCTTTCCCATAACGCTAGGCTCAAAAGCATACGTCTTAACTGAATCATTACTATATCCCATATCAATTAATGGTGCATTTACCAAAATATATTTTAAAGTAAGTGGCCCTAAAGCATCAGGGGTTGACTTATCATTACCTAAACCAACAATCAAAATTTTATTTTTATTTTTTACAAATAATTTTAATTTATCTTTTAAAATATCAATAACTTTTTTGCTAATATTATTATCTCTAATATCACCAAATTCTAAAGTCATATAATGTCCATCAGCTTTGCCTATTTTCACGGCATCTTCTTTTGCTATTAAAACACTTGTAATTTTAACACTATCAATAACTTCTTCTTTAACTTTTGTTTTTTTACTAAATTGATCCAATAATTCAACAGCTAAATCTGTACGCAAATTCATCTAATCACCATTAATATTTTGTAAAAAAACTGGTAAAGTATACTTTTGACAATAAAATATATATGTGTTAAAATGTATGTAGATGAGGAATTCATCATATAATAAAAAAGGAACATTCAATATCGCATGTTGAGTGTTGCCATTATTTGTAAACACCTAATTCATTGCTGAGTTAGGTGGATTTTTTATATTAAAGTTATAAACAACAATAATAATAAAAAGAGAATAATAATTATTAAAAAAGAAATCAAAATATCTTTTTTACTCATATTATCGGCCTCCCTTCATTAGAAGATTGGCTCCACCCAACTATTAAATGTTCCTATATTAATTATATCAAAGTGTTATTAAATTAACAATAAAGTAATTGTATTTTGACAATAAAATATATATGTGTTAAAATGTATATAGATGAGGAATTCATCATATAATAAAAAGGAACATTCAATATTAGCATGTTGGGTGTTGCCGTTATATGTAAACACCTAATTCATTGCTGAGTTAGGTGCCTTTTTATATTAAAGTTACAAACAACAATAATAATAAAAAGAGAATAATAATTATTAAAAAAGAAATTAAAATATCTTTTTTACTCATATTATCAGCCTCCCTTCAGTTTGAAGTTTGGCTCCACCCAACTATTAAATGTTCCTACATTAATTATACCAAAATAGATCAAAGTTAACAATAAAGTAATTGCAATTTTGACAATAAAATATAGATGTGTTAAAATGTATATAGATGAGAAATTCATCATACAATAAAAAAGGAACATTCAATGTCGCATGTTGAGTGTTGCCAATAATTTTTGGTTACCACCTAATTCATTGCTGAGTTAGGTGGATTTCTTTTATATTAGTACTATAAATAGTAAAAATAATAAAAGGAAGATAATTATGACTAAAGAAGAAATTAAAAAATCCTTCTTTCCCATTTCATCGCCTCCCTTCAGTTTGAAGTTTGGCTCCACCCAACTATTAAATGTTCCTACATTAATTATATCAAAATAGATCAAAGTCAACAATAAAGTAATTGTAATTTTGACAATAAAATATAGATGTGTTAAAATGTATGTAGATGAGGAATTCATCATATAATAAAAAGGAACACTTAATATGCTCATGTTGGGTGTTGCCAATATATTGTGAACACCTAATTCATTGCTGAGTTAGGTGGATTTCTTTTATATAAGTACTATAAATAGTAAAAATAATAAAAGGAAGATAATTATGACTAAATAAGAAATTAAAAAATCCTTCTTCCCCATTTCATCGCCTCCCTTCAGCTTGAAGTTTGGCTCCACCCAACTATTAAATGTTCCTATATTAATTATATCAAAATAGCATTTAATTAACAATAAAGTAATTATTTTTCTTTGATTAAAGATTTATTTTTACTTTTTTTATAAGTAAAGGAAAGGTTTGTATTGCTTTTTTATTGTTTTTTTGTTAAAATTGTTTATAGCAATTTACAAAAGCGAGGTGAATATTATGCCAAATATGAAAAATGCCGTTAAAAAAGTTAAAGTTAATATCAAAAAAAATGCTAACAACAATGAATTTGAAGCAAGTATGAAAACAGCAATGAAAAAAGTAGAAAGAGCTGTTAAAGCTAATGATAAAGACGCTGCTAATAAAGCTTTAGCTGTTGCTATTAAAAAATTAGATAAAGCTAATGCAAAAGGTGTTATTAAAGATAATTTTAAAGCACGTAACAAAAGCCGTCTTACTAAAAAAGTTAATGCTATGGAGTAATTTAATTACTCTTTTTTTTTATTTATTTGTTTGCTATAATTAAAATGGTGAGAAAATGAAAGCAATGAAAAATTTTTTAATTATTATATTTTTATTATCAGTTTTAGGAATTACTTTGCTATATCATGAAAAAATTGCTACCTATATAATTGATAATTTTATATATCGCAAAA
Source organism: uncultured Bacilli bacterium (assembly GCA_944358325.1). GTDB lineage: Bacteria > Bacillota_I > Bacilli_A > RF39 > UBA660 > CALVXF01. The sequence goes on along the minus strand of CALVQV010000004.1, from coordinate 33,908 downwards.
CAATTGTTATTAATGAACCTAATGAATATAAACGTAATTATGATTTTTTATATGTTCAACAAACAAATGATTTTTATCCTAAAAATATTCAAGATGTCTATAATATTTTTTACACTATCTTAAATAATGGATGGACCAATTTTGCTTTTTTCTGTGATGATTCTTATACATCTTGTTTAACTGATATAGATAATTTAACAAAAAATAGTGATATATTATCAGATATAAATAATTTTGTTCCTGTTTTTAATACTTTTGATAAAATTTCTGTTTACACAAATAATTTTGGTAAAATAAACGTTGATGTTACATATGCCTATAATGAAACAGAAATAAATGCCATAAATAAAAAACTAGATGAATTCATAAAAAATAATATTAAAGATTATATGCAAGTGGAAGATAAAATTAGACTTTTCCATGATTATGTTGTTGAAAATGCTGAATATGATACTGAACGTGCTGAATTGATTGAACAACATTTAGATGACTCCAATTCTTTATATGAATCTCATATAGCTTATGGTCCATTGTTGCAAGGATATGCCATATGTGGTGGCTATAGTGATGCTATGGCCTTATTTTTAGATCGCATTGGTGTTATTAATTATAAGATTGCTACTGATAATCATATTTGGAATTTAGTAAAAATAAATGATAAGTGGTATCATCTTGATCTTACTTGGGATGATCCTGTTTTAAGTAATGGTGAAAATATCATTATGCATAATTTCTTTATGATTACTACTGAAGAATTAGAAGAAATTAATACAGGTCAACATGATTATCCTAAAAATATTTATTTAGAAGCACAATAAAAGAGGACTAAATCCTCTTTTTAATATATTCTTCTACTTCGTTAATTGTTTTATTAAAATCATCAAAACATACATCAAACCACGTTATATTCATTTGATTATTAAACCATGTATATTGCTTTTTAGCATAATTTCTACTTCTTTGTTTAATTAAATCAAGACACTTTTCTAAACTTTCTTTTCCTTCAAAATATGGAAATAATTCTTTATAGCCTATAGGTGTTATAATTGCTTTTGTTCTAATTTTACTATCATATATTTTTTTTGCTTCATCTATTAAACCAACTTCAACCATATCATCTACTCGATTATTTATACGATTATATAAAATTTCTCTTGAGGTAGTTAAACCGATAAAAATAGTGTTATAAAGTAATTTATCAGTTTTTTCTTTGGCGCTAAATGGAAGATGATGATTTTCCATATAATTTAGAGCTCTTTCTAAACGTTTACGATTATTTTTATGAATATCGTTATAAGGATCTAAAGATAATACTTTTTCGTACAATTCATCATTGGATAAATTAGTATAATCATTTATTTTCTCTTCACAAACAAATTTATAATCATATAAAGCAGCTTTTATATATAATCCTGTTCCACCAACTAAAATTGGTGTCTTTTTTTCCTCTAGTAACTTATCAATTATTTTTCTCGCATCTTTTTGATAATCAAACACAGTATAATTTTCATCTATATTTTTTATTGATAATAAATGGTGTTTAATTCCATCCATTTCTTTTGTTGTTACTTTAGCTGTTGCAATATCTAAGTCTTTATATATTTGCGTAGAATCGGCGTTAATTATTTCACCATTAAATTTTTTAGCTAATTCAATACTAAGTTTAGTTTTTCCAACTGCTGTTGGTCCAGTTATAACTATTACTTGCATATATCATTTGTAATAAACATACTATCGCCAAAACTAAAGAAACGATATTTTTCATTTACTGCTTCTTTATAAGCATTTAATATGTTTTCCTTTCCTGCTAAAGCGCTAACTAACATTACTAATGTAGACTTTGGTAAATGAAAATTAGTAATTAAACAATCAATAGCTTTAAAATTATATCCTGGATAAATAAAAATATCTGTCCAACCACTACATTCTTTAAAAGTTCCATACAAAGACATTATTGTTTCTAATGTACGAACACTAGTTGTTCCTACACTAATAATTCTTCTGTGCTCTTCTTTAGCCTTATTTAAAGTACAAGCTGTTTCTTTACTCATCATATAAAATTCACTATGCATTTTATGTTTAGTAACATCTTCCACATTAACAGGTCTAAATGTTCCTAAACCAACATGCAAAGTTACATACACTATATCAATACCTTTATCTTTAATTTGTTTTAATAACTCATTAGTAAAATGTAATCCCGCTGTAGGTGCAGCAGCACTTCCCTCATATTTAGCATATACAGTTTGATATCTATCTTTATCTTTTAATTTAGCGTGTATATATGGTGGAAGTGGCATTTCTCCTAGTCTATCTAATATCTCATACAATATCCCTTGATAGTGTAATTTAAATACTCTAATACCTTCTTCTTTTTCTTCTACACATTCTGCTTTAAGTAAACCATCACCAAAATTAATTATACTACCAACTTTAACTCTTTTAGCTGGTCTAGTTAAACATTCCCAAATATCTCCTTCTTTTTCTTTTAATAAAAGTAATTCAATATGGGCATTAGTACTTTCCTTAATTCCATGTAAACGAGCAGGAATAACCTTTGTATTATTTAAACAAAGAACATCTCCTTCCTTTAAATAATCAATAATATTATTAAAATGATCATGCTTCATCTCACCACTATTTTTATCAAGTACAAGTAAACGAGATGCATCTCGCTTTTCAAGTGGCGTTTGCGCAATTAAAGACTCTGGTAATTCATAATCAAAATCATCTGTTTTCATGAATTTCACCTCACAACAAATAATTTTATCACAAAATATCAATAAAAGATAGACTTGATTATAGCAAAAAAAGCAAGGAATAATTTATTTTTTTAAAATAAAGTTCCTTGCTTTTTAATTTTTAAATGTTCGTAAGCCTTTTCAGTTACTACTCTACCACGTGTAGTACGTTTTAAAAAACCTATTTGTAGAAGATATGGTTCATAGACATCCTCAATCGTTGATTGTTCTTCACCAATACTAGAAGCAATTGCTTCAATACCTACTGGACCTCCATTAAATTTCTCGATAATAGCCTTTAATAAATGATAATCGGTATCATCTAATCCTAACTTATCTACTTTTAATTTATCAAGTGCTAAGTTAGTTATATCTAATGTAATATTACCATCACCTAAAACTAAAGCAAAATCACGTACACGCTTTAATAGACGATTAGCAATACGTGGAGTTCCTCGACTACGACTAGCAAGTTCAACCGCTGCACTATCGTCAATACTAACGCCCAATACACGACTTGTTCTTTTAACAATTTCTGTTAATTCTTCTACTGTATAAAATTGTAATTTAGATACTATCCCAAAACGATCACGTAATGGACTAGTTAAATCACCTGCACGAGTTGTTGCTCCTACTAAAGTAAATGGTGGCAAATCAATTTTAATATTACGTGTACTAGAATCACTACCAACAATAATATCTAAAGTAAAATCTTCCATAGCCGGATAAAGAATTTCTTCAATAAATCTAGGCATGCGATGAATTTCATCAATAAATAAAACATCTCCAGGTTCAAGAGTAGATAAAATAGCTGCTAAATCACCACTTTTTTCAATTGATGGACCACTAGCAGTTTTTATATTAACGCCCATTTCATTGGCAATAATATAAGCAAGTGTTGTCTTTCCTAATCCTGGTGGACCATATAAAAGAACATGATCTAATGATTCACCACGCATTTTAGCAGCCTGCATAAAAATTTTTAAATTTTCTTTTACTTCTTGTTGGCCTATATATTCATCAATACTATCAGGACGAATATTAGCTTCAAATTGATCTTCCTCTAAAGGATGATTAGTAACAATTCTCTCATCCATACAAACCTCCTATTTTAACATTAATTTTAGTGCCTCTTTTATTTGTTCCTCAATTGTTTTACTTGCATCAACCTTAGGTAAAACATGTTTAATATCATTAGTTTTATAGCCCAAACCTTTTAATACTTCTGTTAACTCTTCATAATTAGCCCCATTAATAACTTCATCACTTTTAGCTAATTTACCTTTTAAATCAAGAATTATTTGACGAGCTACTTTATCTCCTATCTTAGGAAATTTCTTTAAATATAAAACATTTTCCCTATCAATAGCATCAATAATACCATTAATAGATCCTGTTGCTAACATTGGTAATGCCATTTTACATCCTAACCCTTTAACACCTATAAGTTTTAAAAACAATTCTTTTTCTTCTTTTGTTAAAAACCCATATAAAGTATTTTCATCTTCTCTTACTTGATTATATAAATAAACTTTAACTTCACTATTTTCTTTAAAAGAATAAGGATTAGCTGTATAAATTAAATAACCTATACCATTATTTTCTAAAATAATATACGTACTTTCTATTTCCGTTACAATTCCTTTTATATATCCATACATAATATCACCACCATTATTATAGCATAAAAGAAGCCTTATTTAGCTTCTTTTAATACTTCAATTGCTTTACGCATTTCAATATCATATTTAACCATTTCTTCGCCACCAAATGCTTTAATGAATTCTTCTTTAGTCATATTATAACGTTTAGACATTTTATCTGCTTCTTCATTAATTTCATCTTTAGTAGCTTCAATATTTTCAGCTTTAACAATTTCTTCTAACATTAAACGATATAAAACACGATTAGTTGCTTCTTCTTTCATTTGGTCTCTTAAAGCATCTTCATTAGATTGTGTAAATTGATAGAATTGTTCTAAAGTTAAACCTTGCATTTTTAAATGTTCTTCATATTGATTAAGCATACGTGTAACTTCATCTTTAATCATAGTTTCTGGAATATCACATTTAACATTTTTTCCAGCTGCTGCTAATAATTCATCAATATACTTATTTTCAGCATCCATATCTTTATGAGCATGAATATTAGCTTCTAATTCTTTTTCTAGAGCTTCAACAGTATCAATACCTTCCATACCTAAATCAGCAAAAAATTCTTTATCTAATTCTGGAATAATTGTTGTTTTAACTTCATTTACTTTAACTTTAAATAAAGCAGGTTGTCCTTTTAAATCTTCTGCATGATAATCTTCAGGGAAAGTTACATTAACATCTTTTTCTTCACCAGCTTTAAGACCAATCAATTGTTCTTCAAATCCTGGAATAAAAGTATTAGAACCAATCTTTAATGAATAATTTTCACCTTTACCGCCTTCAAAAGCCACACCATCTTTAAAACCTTCAAAATCGATAACAGCTGTATCACCATTTTCAATAGCGCCATCTTTAACAACTATTTCAGCATATCTATTTTGCATTTCCTTTAAAGCCTTTTTTACTTCTTCTTTAGTTACTTTAACTTCATCTTTCTTAACTTTTAAACCTTTATATTTACCTAAAATTACTTCAGGACGTAAAGTTAAACCAAAATTAAATACAACGCCATTTTCATCAATACTTTTAACATTAATTTCAGGTTGCGCTACAATTTTTAAATCTTTATTATCTTCTAACATTTTTTCATATGCTTTACCAATAACTGCATCAGCTGCATCAAAATATAAAGATTCTTTACCATATTTCTTTAAAAAGATATCTTTAGGAGCTTTACCTTGTCTAAAACCATCTATCTTTACTTTAGCATTAGCTTTTTTAAAAGCAGCATCTAAAGCTTCTTCCCATTCTTTACCTTCAATTTTAATTTCTACATTTTTCATATTCTTCCTCCAACCTCTAGTATTATAACATATAAATATTAAAAACACTAGTAAAAAATTACTAGTGTTAATTAGATTATTCTGATGTACCTAAATAAGTAATAATAGCATAGCCATTACCCTGTTTAGAATAATCAGATATAGGATCACTTGACGAAAGGGTATTTGAAATTGTATATGTATTTTCACTAGTAGATGTTGTGCAATTATAACATGTCATATGTTTATCAAATAAATTACTATTTCCTATATACCCAGATCCTCCGCCACCAGAACCGTCTCTTTTTCCTGTTGCAGCTGTGTCCCAACGGCCGCCGCCGCCACCGCCATAATAGCCGCCGCCGCCACCGCCACAGTTTCCAGCTGAATTTCCGTTTCCGCCTTGTCCAAAAGATCCACTGCTACCAGATCCTAAATTACCAGAACCATAACTTCCTCCAGATGTTTGAGTTCCACCGGTACCATAGCCAGCACTAGTTCTTCCATTTTGCCCTGATGTGCCACCACCAGATCCACCTATACCATTTTCTCCTTGACCGCCACCACCGCCAGCAACAATCAAAATAGAGTCTTTAAAATTACCAAGAGTGTTAAGGGTACCGCTTTTTGTAGCTATATGTGTTGCGCCGCCACCATGACGACCTCCTAAACCTCCTGTTCCACCGCCATTAAATCGTATACCACCACAATAAATATAAAGAATTGTCCCTTTTGTTAAATAAATTTTGCCTGTTGAATATCCACCATTTGATCCACCACTTCCTGCTGAACCCCAAACTTCTAATTTATAATAACCATCTAACATTACAGTAAAAGTTTGTTCTGAACCAGTGTATGCAAAATCAGTAACTGTCTCAAAAACAGTAACTTTTCTAACTTTTGTTTCCATTAATTCACCAGAAACATATAATTCATATGTTATTTCATAATTACCTGGTGTTTCAATATTTATCGTACTATTAACAACAACCCTAGAATCATTATCTGTGATTTCTCCTGCAACTAAAGTATAATATCCCGGATCATCAAAAGTATAACCTTTTGCAACTTTCATTTCACTAGAACCTTTTAGAAAAATTTTTGCATCTATTGAAGAATCATCAAACGCAATATCACTTATTGATGTTTCTCTAGAATTATATTGATATACTGCACTAATACCATAATCATCATCCAAAAGATTATTTTTTATTGGAATATCAATTATGATCATAGAATCATTTTTATCTTCAGCCACACCAGGCAATGTTTTATTAGTAACTTCTATATCACCAAAATAAGTATTATCATCTAATTTGATAGTATAATCACCATAAGTAAATATATTGGTATCAGTATCTATTTTTAAAGTTGCTTGTGAATTATCTTCAAAAAAGAATGTCAAACAGTTTTTACCACATTTACTAGCTATTTTTATTTTTTTATAATTAAAATCATCATATATCTTTTGTTCCATAATAGCTTGTTTATTTAAAAGTAAGCTTCGCATCGCAACATTTACATATGTTTCTTTTAAAGAAACAACTAATTCAAACAATAATATTGTAATTGTCATAACAAGGCCAAAAGTTGTAATTAATTCAATTGTTGTAAATCCATTTTTCTTACGCTTCTTACTCATTAGATTCCCCTACCATTCTAATAATATTATAAAATAAAAAAAGCAATTATGCAATTGCTTTTATTTCTACTTTGTATTCTCCGTTAGGACTAGTAACAGTAACTACATCCCCAACTTTTTTATCTATGATTGCCATAGCAATAGGAGATTCATTAGAAATCTTATTAGCAAAAGGATCAGCTTCTGTAGAACCAACAATAGTATATTCTTCTTGTTCGTCATCACCGATATATTCAAGCGTTACTTTTGAACCAATTCTTACTTTATCAGATTTAGTATCTTCAATAATAACTGCATTTTCAATCATTATTTCTAATTCACGAATACGATTTTCCACAACAGCTTGTTCGTTACGAGCAGCATCATATTCGGCATTTTCACTTAAATCACCTAAAGCACGTGCTTCCTTTAAAGCTTCTATAACATTAGGTCTTTTAACTAATTTTAAATCTTCTAATTCTAATTTTAATTCTTCTAATCCTTTTTGTGTTAAATAAACTTCTTTTGCCATGTTTTTTCACCTCTTAATTTTTTAACTATTAAAGAATACTATAATTTTTACTGTTTGTCAACTATTATATGCATACATTATCTTTTTATGCGCATCATCGCATAAGGTTCCACTTTTTCATTAAGTTTAAACTTAATTATTTGTCTTGGATGACGAGCAGCATCTAATAAATTATCATCTTCATCATATATATCAGGTATTTCAAAATTAATGGTATCCATATTTGGTCCAAATATTTGAACCACATCACCAGGTTTAAAATAATTTCTTTGTTCTAATATTACCATACCATCTCTATAATCTATGACTAATCCTAAAAAATCTTGATTAGAAACTTCAACACGACCATTATAATATTGAACTGTTTCATCATAATTACCATCAAAAAATTGTGGTATTGAATCTCTGTTCGCACAGTTAGTTAAAATTTTCTCTAACTTTTCATCATATTTATAATGTTCTTTATCACTTAAGTATTTATCTATTACTTTACGATAAGTCCCAACAATTGTTGCTATATAATAAATAGAACGCATTCTTCCTTCTATTTTAAACGAAGATATTCCCATATCAATCATATCAGGAATATACTTTAACATTGATAAATCTTTCGTACAAAAAGTGAACTCTTTTTCTCCTTTTAATTCTTTCTTAGAACTATCTAATAAACTAAAATCCCAACGACATATTTGTGAACAGCCACCACGATTAGCATCACGTGCCGTTAAAAAATTAGATAAAACACATCTACCACTATAACCAGCACACATCGCACCATGAATAAAACATTCAATATCAACATTAGTATTTTTAATTATCTCTTCTATTTCTTCTTTCGTTGTTTCTCTACCTAAAACAATACGCTTAACACCTAATTTTTCAAAAAACTTAACAGCTTCAATATTTAAAGTTGATGCTTGAGTTGAAACATGAACATCTAAATTGGTATTATTAAGGGCTAGTTCCATAACTGTTGGATCACTTACAATAATTGCATCTACCTTACATTTTTCTAATTCTTTTAAATAATCAAGTAAACCCTCTAATTCTTTATTATGCAATGATATATTTACTGTAACATGTACTTTTTTATTATATTTATGTGCAAAAGCAACGCCTTCTTTTATTTCATCTATTGTAAAATTACTTGTATTAGCTCTGAGTCCTAAAGAAGGTCCACCAATATATACAGCATCTGCTCCATACATAATCGCTACTTTTAAACGTTCTAAATCACCAGCAGGAGCTAATAACTCATGTACTACCATTATTTCACCTTATATACTGTTTCTTTATATAAAAAGCCTTTATCAGTATTCCCTTCTAACATATTATTTATCTTATTTTCCAATTGTAAGCAATTATCTTCTTTTGCTTCTTTATATAATTTAATAATCTCATTCATATTATCAATTTTAAAAGAATTTAAATAAACATAACTAATCCCAGCATTCTTCAAAACAAATAATTCTCTTAAACCATTCAAAATATGGCTAGAATATACAATTACCCCATCTTTATTATCTATAATAGGATAAACATTTCCTTCTTTAGTCATATAATTAATATCACTATTATCTGCTAATGAAAAAGTTTTTAAATAATTTTTAACTAAATGGCGTTTTGAAACAAACATTGAAATATAACCAAATATAGGCACAATTAATTCTGTCTTTGCTTTTTTACTAATTTCAATTATTTCATCAAGCGTTACTTCAGCAGACACTAGACTATATTTTGAACCATATTGATACCAAAAATTCATTGTTTGATAATTAGTTGTAAAATGTTCTTGTCCCCAAACTAAAGGTGTTTTTAAACATAAACTATTATGCATATTAACGATAGCGATATCGTAATAAATTATTCCTTTAATGTGTAAATCATCTAATAACAATAATACTTCTTTTAAAAAAGCTAAATCTTTATTATGCATATTCTTATTTAAAGAAACAAATAATTCTTTATCATTTTTCAAACATAATTCATCAATTTTTTTTAAATCATCAAGTGTATAATTTTTATAATTAACACTTAAATCTTGAACACCTACTATATAACCATCAGCATAATTATTAATATCATCTATATTATATAAAGATTCCAACAATTTCATAATATCACCTGGCACTAATAATATCACTTTTTCTAAAAATAGTAAAGAAAAAGAGGCTTATGCCTCAGTTCCACATACATATCCATTATTATGATATTTTCCAAGTAAATATGTATAAGTAGTATCTTCACCTAGATAACTAACCCAATCATTTAGACTCATATCATCTTTAATAATTTTTATTTCTTTATATACAGTTAAGCTTTCATCTAAATATTCAACACTTTCATAATATCCTGCATTATTTGTTAAGACATCATTTATATGAGCTTCTTTATAAGCATTATATTCTTCAACTGTAGAAAATTCCATTGTTTTTGTTTCAATATATTCTGTTAAAAATTCATTTATAAATTTACCATTAATGCGTGAAGTAGTTCTATAATTATTTTCTGTAGTTGGATGTGTCTCACACAAAACTGTTAAAGTTTTAGAATCAACTAAATTATCAATATCTTTCTTAAAATATGTTTGCATAACCCAATTATATCCAAAATAAATAACACCCGCTGCTAAAACAGCAATTAATATGATTTGAACAATATTATTCTTTTTACTTACTTTATCATTTTTAATTTCTGGCGCTTTATTTTCAATTACAGGTTTGGGAAAATTAGTATTAGCATAAGGAAAATTATTTTCAGATTCATATTTACTTGCTTCTCTATTAATTTCTAATGGTAGTGGTTCCAAAGTATCCATAACTTCTTCTACAGGATTAGAATTAACTAATTGTTCAAAAACTTTATTAGCAATTTCCGTTGGAATCTCTTCTTCATTTGGTATAAATTTAAAATCATGAGCATCATTTTCTAAAAAAGTAAAATTATTATAAAAAGCATTATTATCATTCTTTATTTCTTCTTTTTTGATTACTACTTTATCTTCGTGTTTTGATTCTAGATTATCATTCTTTTCATTGGATGTATCATTTATTGTTCCAATAACATTTTCTTTTATCTCAGGAATTGCTGGTATTATTTCTGGCGTTGGATCATCAATAACATCATATTTTGGCGGTAAAACAACTTCAAAATTAGAACTATACTTATTTAAAATATAAGCTGGTAATTTTGTTTTTTGTGCACTCAAAATAGTAACATCTAATTGTTTATAATTTACTAATTCATAATTAGAAATATTATCAACTTGATTATTAGCCAAAGCAAAAAGAAATTTTTCAAACATTTCTCTTTCTTCAGGTGCCACTTTAATAACAGAAGGTCCAATCATTTCTCCAAAAATAACAGGTACCATATCACCATCTTTAAACGTATCAGTTGTATAAAAAAGATATTCCTTATCAAAATTTAATCGAAAAACAAAAGCTCTTTTGACATCTAAAATATCTCCATTACGAAGTTTAAATTGCAATTTCATAGGTACCACCTCTATTTTATTCTAATATAATTATACTATATTTTTTAATTTTGTAAACAAAAAAGGATTAATTAAAATCCTTTTTGCGTTTACTTATAGCAACACCATCACCTATTTCATAAAAAGTAGTTTCAAATTCTTCATTTTCTTTCAAGAAAGTAATATAAGCATTAATTTTTCTAACTAAAGCTCTAACATTTCTACTTTTAATTTCTTCTGTGGAATTAACTAAACCATGAAAATTAATATTATCTGTAACAATAACACCATTTCGATCTAAATTCTTTTTAAATTTTTCAAAAAACTTAATATATTGTGCTTTGGCTGCATCTATAAAAATTAAATCATATTTATCAAATAAATATAAATCAAAAGCATCCATATTTCTTATATCAATTTGCTTTTCTAGATGCATTTTTTTTATATTTTTAACTGCTTCTTCATATCTCTCTTTATCTCTTTCAACAGTAGTAATATGAATATTTTTATTAACTAAAGCCATTTTAATTGCCGAATATCCTATAGCTGAACCTATTTCTAAAATTTTAGTAACTTTATTTTTTCTAATATACTCTGTTAAAAATTCTATTCCTTCTTTTTCCATAATAGGAATATTGTTTAAATAAGCATAGTTTTCAATTTCTTCTAAAAACATGTTAAATACTTCTTAACGTTTGCTTGATGTTCAGCATATGTTTTAGCGAAATAAGTTTTTTGACTTGTAGGATCACATACATTAGCCATGAAATAATAATAATCACTTGTTGCTGGATTAATAGCTGCTTCAATACTTTCTAAGCTTGGCATACATCCTGGTCCCACTGGTAATCCACTATAATAATAAGTATTATAAAGTGAATCAGTTTGCATGTCTTGGTAAGTATAAGTAAGCTTAAATTCACCAATAGCATAACCTAAAGTTGCACAACTTTGTAATTTCATATTAGAATCTAATCTATTATAAAATACACTAGCAACTAAGGCTCTATCTTCATCAAGAATGGCCTCATATTCAACAATAGAAGCCATTGTTAATAATTCATGAACACTATATTTAGAACTTGTAATTTTTTCTTTATATGGATTCAAAACTTTTTCCATTTGATCTAACATCTTCAAAATTATATATTTTGCATCAACATCCTTATTTTGTAATTCATAAGTTGATGGGAATAAATAACCTTCTAAAGCATAACGAATATTTGGGTTTTTAACATCATCTGTTACAAACCAATAATTTTCTATAACCTCATCAAGAAAACTAGAATCATTTACAGCTTCTAAAAAAGAAGTAGAAGATATGTTAGTATTTTCTGAAACAATAGAAGCTATTTCTTTCATATTTTTACCTTCAGGAATTGTTAACATAACAGCATCTGGATTATACTTTGAACCTTCTTCTAAGGTTTTAACAATCTCATGCATACTCATCGTTTTATTAAGTTTATATTTTCCTGCTTCCAAAGTAGAAGGTCTAAATAATTTTATATATAATTTATAAAAAGAAGAAGAACGAATTAAACCAGCTTCTTTTAGCTTAGAACTGATAGATGAAAAAGTAGAACCCTTAGGTACTTCAAATACTACTTCTGTATCATCCTTCGAAATAGGACTAATTTGATAATTAAAAAACAAACAACTTATGATAATTATAGAAGCACTTATGATAATTAAACCAAGCGCTACATTAGAATAATTTTTCAAGCAATAAAAACGAGCTTATTGTTGCTCGTCTCCTACATTTTTCATAACTTCATCAAGAATTGTTTCTATAATTTTCCATTCTTTGTCTGTTTCAATTGGCATTAATGTTTGATTTTCTAAACCAGGTGTATATGTTGCAGCATATACTTTAGTATTTCCTTCATCATCTTTTGTATGATCAGTATAAACCATGTAATTTTTATGTGTTTCTTCTGATTCAAAAGTAAATAAAGCTTCACAATCTATTTGTTGCCCATCTTCATTAGTAATTTTAAAAGTTAATCTTTCTTCACTCATTTTTATTTTCCTTTCTCTTTATCTAAATATGTTTGTAAAATAATATTAGCAGCAAGAGCATCAACTTTTGTCTTTCTTTTTTTTCTAGACATATTAGCTTCAATCATAATATTATGAGCACTAACTGTTGATAATCTCTCATCTTGCAATATTACTTCCATATTTAAGTACTTTTCTAATTTTTCTTTAAATTTTATAGTCTCTTCACCACGAGGACCAATCGTATTATTCATATTCTTTGGAAAACCTAAAACTATTTTTCCAATTTTATATTCATCAACAATTTCTTTTAATTGGGGTAACAATACATCATAATTACCTTCCTCAAATCTTATTGTTTTAAGAGTACTAGCAATCGTTAATGTTGTATCTGATAAAGATATACCCAAAGTTCTTGTTCCTAAATCAAGACCTATTATTCGCATTTTTAATATAATTTTCGACTAAAACTTCTAATAATTTATTTCTATCAATTTTAGTAATTTTATTACGTGCTTCTTTATGACTAGAAATATACCCGGGATCTCCACTCATCAAATATCCAACTATCTGATTAATGGGATTATATCCTCTTTCTTCAAGAATACTAACAACATCTTGCATTGTATCAGCGATATAAGCTTCTTCAAAGTTTTTTGCTTCATATACCTTTGTTTCTTCCACTTTATCACACCCTTTATGAATACAAAGATATTGTATCATTTATTTTCTAATTTAACAAGTCCTAATGACAATAATATATCTTTATCAATTAACACCTTGTCATTATTTTTTAGATAATATAAATCACTATAAGAATCATTACTTAATGCTAAATAAATAAAATCATCTATTTTCATAACTTTATTTGCTTCACAAATATCACTATTAACTTTTCCATCAAACGAATATAAAAAATTGTTATTTATATAATATAAATCATCTTTTAAAACTAAATCACTATTAGAACTAGTTCCAATTATTTTATTGTTACCATTATTATAATTATAAATTTTATAAACATTATTGTCTTTCTTTACATAATACAAATTCTTATCATAAACATAGTTTAAAATATTATCATCTATATAATTAATACTTTTATCATTCATATTAAAGTAATAATATTTGTTAGTTTTTTCTTCTTTATAAAATAAATTTTCATCCATAAAATCTAAAATAGAATTACTTATATAATTTAAATCAGTTTTTGTTAACTTCTTAGAATTAGTATCATATATTCCAATCTTTAAAGAATTATATACACTATCTTCCATATTATCTGATAATAATATTGTTAATAATAAATCATTAGATACATTATCTTGAAAAAAGCCATTAAAAATTTTATCGCTTTTATCTTTATAGACATAACTTTCTAAATAAGGCATAAACTCACTATCTTCAATATTATAGTTTACAAAATCAGTATTTTCTTTTAAAAAATCATATATAACATTTCCATCTGCATATCCTTCGAATATATCAATAACTACTCCATCTTTAACAACAACTAATTTAGGATAACTATAACCATCTGTTAATTTATTATTAACTTCTTCTTTAACACTGTCACTTAAAGATGGATAATCTAAGTAATTATATATAAAACCATAACTTTTAACCATTCCACTTAAAACTTCATCTAACATTTGACAAAAATGACAACTATTAGATGCTATCATATAAAGTGTATAATTACTATTAGTTTTAGCTTCATTCAAATTAGTAATAATATTTTTATATCCTTTATCTAAAACAATATTATTTAAAATATCTTTATTAAGACTTGTATAATATAAACCATTTTTATCATTACCATGATAAGAAAACATTGTATCTGTTATTTTTGTATCACCAATATATAAAGCACTAACTAAGCTACTTAAAACTTCTTCATCAGTATTTTTAGTAATAACAACCTCATTATTGTACTCTCCTAAAACATCTGTAACTAAAGAATTAATTTTATTCTCTCTATCATCAATTTTGTATAAACTACCATTAACCGTTAAATAATAGTCATTATCAAAATCATAAATACGTGATACATTACTAGCAATATTCTTATTTTCTCCATAATTATTTTCATATAAAATTTCATCTTTTAAATAATAAATAGAATTATTAGTTACGATAAAATCTCTTACACCACAACTTAAATCTTTAATTTCTTCTTCATTTATTTCTTTATAACTCAAACAATAAGTATCATCTTCTTCTAAAGTAGTAGGAAAAACAATATATTTATTATTAGGACTCAAGCGAAAATTATTGATATTGTTTTTTTGTAAATCAAAATTAGAAACTAAAATTTCTTTCTTATCATTATCTTTATCCCATAAAATAACCTCTTTATTCTTATTAGTATATAAAAATAATTCTCTTTCCTTATTTAATAGATTAAAAACAAATAAACCACTAATTCCTAAAATAAAAACAATAATTATAAAAATAACATACTTCTTTTTCATCCTACTCACCTAAAATAATTATAACATTTTTTTCCAATTATAAAAAGATAATAAAAAAAATAAAAAATATATGCTATAATGATTTTACAAGGTGAGTAATATGAACATAAAATTTTACACAAATTTAGACAATTATCGTGAAAATATTATTGATGCTTTTGTAGAAGAATATGGTGAAAAATGGCGTGAAACTATAACAAAACGTTATGATGAAGTTGAAATTTATCATTTTATAACTCTTGATGGTATATATAAAATAGTAGAAGCTGAAGATAAAGAAATTGAAAAGTTAAAAAAGAAATTAAAAAAGAATCCTAAAAATACAGAAGAAATAATTACTAAAATAAATAAGAAGAAAAAAGAATTAAATAGTCTTAACAATTATTTAAAAGCACACGCAAACATAAGACATCATATATTCAAAAAACATATTAATAATTTTATAGAAAACAACAAAAGATTTTTAACTATTGAAGACCAACAAATATGGAATGAAACTAAAGATATTAATAAATTAAACAATGTTAATATCATCTTAGATTATGATGAAATAGAAGAAACTTTTCTAGATTTATATAATCCTGAACCAGAATGTTTAAATTACATAGATATTTTAAAAAATGGATTGCTTGAATCATTTTTATTGGGTCAAATTACTGAAAATGAAAATGATAATAATTTCTTTAAAATAATTAGAAAAACTCAAAAACAATATGAAGAAATTATGGGTAAAAAATTTATTGAAATGAATATTTCTGGTGAGGACCTTGCAAGTTTAAATGAACAACGCTATGTTATGATTGAAAACATGTTAACAGAATATCAAAGCCACTTTTTAGGATATAGTTACAATTTAGCAAAAATAAAAAATAGAAATAGCATATTTCCTGAATCTTTAACCCTTAACAATCAACAAATTCTAGCCTATTATTTACCATCAATAATAAAAAAGAAAAACAAATTTAAATATGCACCTTATATATCATTTTCACCAACCAATGAAAATTATTCTCAAAATGACCATGTGTTTATACATGAGATAACTCATGCAATTAATACCAATCCCATAAAAATTTCTAATACTATGAATGTTTTATGTGGCTTTGAACAAATTAAAAATAATAAAAAACAAATTAATAATGAAACTAATGAAAATAAACAAAGAAATTTTGAATTTCTCAATGAATTTTTAAACGATTATATTGCTGCTAAAGTAACAAAAAGACTACATAATAAAGATATTTATATTTGGCAATATAAAAAAAATAAATATGTTAAAGAAATAGATTATCAAAAATTTCATTTTTATGTTGAACCACTTTATTTAAAATACAAAGATCAATTAATTGAATATTTTATGACTGGTAATTTAGAAAAAATCAAACAAATATTACCTGATGATTTAGAGCAAATGGCAATGATTGCTAACTATATTAGTAAAGAATCGAATAAAATGTATAAAACTAAAAAAACACCACTTGAATATTATAAAAATATTCAAAAATGTAATAGTAAAATAAAAAGACTTGTAAAAAAATACCATCACGATATTAATCTAGATTAAAAAAGCACATTTGAATTTATCAAATGTGTTTTTTTTATTCTAAAACAGCCTTAATTCTTCTAACCCCTGCACTACTTGCTTCTTCTTTTTTTATTTTAAAATGACCTAATTCACTAGTATTGGATACATGTGGACCACCGCAAAGTTCTTTAGAAACGTCTCCTATTTGATAAACTGTAACAATATCAGGATAACGTTCTATAAACATACATTCAGCACCACTTTTAATAGCTTCTTCTTTACTCATTTGTGTTTTAACAACCGGAATAGCTTCTTCTATCCATTTATTAACTAATGCTTCTACTTCTTGTTTTTCACTATCTGTCATTTTATGATCACATGGAAAATCAAAGCGCATACGTTCTACTGTTATATTAGATCCTTTTTGATGAACATTAGGTCCAATAACTTTCTTTAAAGCCGCATTTAATAAATGCGTTGCTGTATGATATTTAGTTTCAATTTCACTATTACCTGCTAATCCACCTTTAAATTTTTGTTCTGAGCCAGCACGTGATAAAGCTTGATGAGCTTTAAATTTTTCATTAAATCCTTGGGTATCTACTTCTAGATTCTTTTCACGAGCTAATTCAATAGTTAATTCAATTGGAAAACCATAAGTATCATAAAGTTTAAATGCTAAATCTTTATTTAATTTGCCATCTGTTATATTAGCAGTCAATTTTTCAAATTCTCTTAATCCTTTTTCTAATGTACGATTAAATTTAATTTTTTCATTTTTTAATACTTCTAATACAACACTTCTATTTTCTTTAATTTCACTATAATATTTTTCATATAGTTCCATTATTTTAATTGCAATTTGTTGTTCCCAATCAGAATTAATATCAATATTTAACTTTTTAGCATGTCTAATTGCTCTTCTAATTAATCTTCTTAAAATATAACCTTGATCTGTATTAGATGGTTTAATACCAGCAGGATCAGCACTTATAAAGACTGCTGTTCTAATATGATCTGCAATAATACGCATACTTTTTTCATTACCTTCATATGGTAGTGATGCAATTTCACTAATTAAATTAATAATAGGCATCCATATACTAGATTTATAATTATCATTAACACCTTCTAAAATTGCAACAGTTCTTTCAACCCCCATACCTGTATCAACATTCTTTTTAGGTAATTCTGTAACTTTACCATCACTTTGTTTATTATATCCCATAAATACATCATTCCATATTTCAACCCAACGTTCATCTTCCGGATCAAAAACTTCAGGAATAGGATCATTACTTCTAAAATAAAACATTTCGGTATCAGGACCGCATGGACCAGTTTCTCCTGCTATCCAAAAATTATCATCACTTGTCTTAGCGATACGTTCTTTTTTTATACCTAAACTAAGCCATAAATTATAAGATTCTGTATCTTCAGGCAAAATATCATTACCTGCAAAAATAGTAACAGCTAATCTTTCAACAGGAATATTTAAAACTTCTGTTAAAAATTCAAAACTCCAAGTAATCGCTTCTTTTTTAAAATAATCACCTAAACTCCAATTACCTAACATTTCAAAAAAAGTATGATGATAAGTATCGCCTATATTATCTAAATCATTAGTACGAATACATTTTTGATAATCACAAAGTCTTGTGCCATAAGGATGAGGTTGTCCCATTAAATATGGAATTAATGGTTGCATACCTGCAGTATTAAATAAAACACTAGGATCATTTTCTGGTACGACTGGTGCACTAGGAATTTGCTTATGTCCTTTACTAACAAAAAAATTTATATATAAATCTTTTAAATTCATCTTTCTTCCTCCATTATCTTAACTATTTTTTCATTTAATTCTTCTAAAGTACTATCATTAATTATTTCATAATCATAATTTTGATAACTATTTAATGCTATCTCGCTAGGATGATTTTGTTGCTCAAGTGTTAAACCATTATCAAAATTAGGACGTATAATATGAATTGATTTTACATTTTTAAAAGATGCCTTAATCAAATCAATCTCTTTAGGAAATCTCGCATCACTTATTGTAATAACATCAAAGAAAAAATTATAAACCTTGATATCCTCTATCATTCTTTTAATAAAAAATTCATCGTCTAATTTTTCTCTAATAATATTAGTTCCAAGTTGTTGCAAAAGTTCACGTGGTTTAGTCTCTTCACTACCATCCCAATTACTTATCTTTTTAGCATATTCTTTAATATAACTACCATAACTTAAGTCAATATGTTTTAAATTATGATTTTCACAATAGTCATGAATTAATTCGGCAGAAGTTGTTTTGCCATGACGAGCTTTTCCACAAACAATATAAATCTTTGCTTCATTATTTCTTACTTCCATAATATTCCTCCTTAAAATAAAAAACCACAACTTTTCTAGGAACGAAAAGCCGTGGTACCATCCTAATTAAACTTAATTAAATAACGAGTTGCCCCGGCTATTTTTAATAGCACTCCGAAGTAGCAATTTAATAACGCTTTACTTGTTTCCACCAACCACAAGCTCTCTATAAATTAATTATTAAACATTCTTCATCATTGTTTTTCATAATTAAAAAATTCATATTTTTCATCAAAATACATAAATACAGATTTGATAACACCAATAATAGGTGTTGAAACAAACATACCTATTATACCCCAAAAATGGCCAAATAGCAATAACCCAGATATAATTGTTACAGGATGTAATTTTGTTGATTTACTCATAATAATTGGTTGGAAGAAATTTCCTTCAATAAATTGAATAACAACAATTACAGCAAGTACTAATAAACCTGTTGTTGGTGATTGACTAAAACCAACGATTACAGCAGGGGCACCACCAATATATGGTCCAGCATAAGGAATAACATTAGTAAGTCCACAAAATAGTCCAAATAACATTGGGGCTTTTAAACCAACCAACCATAAACCAAGACTACTTATAACAAAAATAACAGTTGAATCAAAAAGCGCACCTTTAACAAATCTTCTAAGCGAATTATTTACTTCATAAATTAAGCCTTTTGTATCATGACGATAACGTTTTGGTAAATACGCAAGTAACGTTTCAGTTACATTCTCACAACTAACAAGTAAGAAGAAACCAATAATTAAACCTATTACAAATGTACCTAATCCACTAAACAAAGCTTTAACTGTACTAACTGTAATTGAAGGTAAATCATTTGTAATTCTATCACTAAATAAATCTAATTGTTCAAATAATTTTGCTTGAAAAGCAACAGCATCAAACCCTTCAATATCTCCTAAACGATTAAATATATTATCCGTCCATTCTTGAACACTACTAACTATACTAGGAACAATTTTAACAAGCTCATTTATTTGTGTACTCAAAAGTGGTATCAAAGTTCCTAAAACTAAAGCAATTATACTAAAGAAAATTAAATAAGTTATAATTGCACCAATACTTCTTTTTAATCCTTTCTTCTTAAACCACGAAACAATTGGATCAAAAAGCCAAGCAATAACAACACCAATAATAAGGGGTGATAAAATAGATAAAATTGCTAAAATATAACTACCTATTTTCCATTCTTTAAAAATAAGCGTAAAAACATAAATAGCTAAAATAACTGTTAAAATAACACCAATACTTAATATATTTTTACTTAATTTCGCAACCTCATTAATTGTTTTATAATCTAATTCATTATTATTTGTTTTCTTTAACATGCTATCACCTAATTAATTATAACATTACTTACAAAATAAGTAAATAAATTATATCTTTATTCATAAACAGGAAAATCATTACAATCTATTCTATTGAATACTTCAAATTCTGTTTCAAAAGTATTATCATTAACCCAACTAAAACGATCACCCCATAACTCTTCTCCTAAATTAGGATTAGGTAATCTAAATAAAGTATAAGTATCACCATAAGCTGTTACTTCTACTAATTCATATTCTCTTAAATAAGTATCAGAATCAGGAAATTCTACGCCTTGATAATTAACTGTAACTTCATCATAAGAAACATATAATTCATTTAAACTAATAAATTTATAATATGTATCTCTATATAGAACAACACCAGGAATTTCATAATGAGAATGCCAACAACCTAAAAGTTTTTGTTCATCACTTAATACACCAATTGGCTTACTATCAACTTTCGTAATATCAGTATTAATTTTATTATTATTTTCATAAACCATCCCTGAAGTCACAAAAATAACAGAAGCACCTAAAATAATACCATATAAATATTTTCTAATTAATAATTTTATAAAATCTAAAATATTACCTTCAATATTATCAGTTACTTTAGATTTTACTTTTTCTTTCAAATAATCATAAAAATCATGTCTTTTTTCATGTAATTTCTTTTTGCAATTGCAACAACATTTATCACTATCTAAATTTTTTTGACCACAATAAATACAATATATTTCTTTTTTCTTCTTCATAAAACTAATCTCCTAAATAAACATACAATTTAATTTCTTCTTTATTATTGCTATCTCCTATTATATAATAAGTATCATCATTATTTACATTTAAGACAATACTTTCATTTTTATCAATAACTTTTTTTTCAATTAAAGAATCATTAGAATCATAATGCGCAATAGAAAGTTTATTAATTTTATTAGGAATAAACATACTCAAAAAAAGTTCACCATTATTGTTAACATAAGCTTCTGAATCATAAAAAAGATAGTATTCGTTCCTATTTTCATTATACTGAATTTGATATTCTTCATGATTTAAAATTTGTATCTCATTGCCAACTGAAAAATAAAAGTGACAACCTATAAAAAATAAGCATAAAATTGAAATCACTTTAAACCAAATATTATCTGTAATTATTTTTAATGTACATGTTTTATACCATTTTTCGCATTTCCTTAAAAAACCATCAAAGCCGGAATAACGCGCTTTTTTCTTTTCTTTACTTGTAAATTTTTGGCCACAATAACGACAATAATTAGCTTTTTTTAAATTTTCTTTAACACATTTTTGACACTTCATAAATTTTCCCTCTTTTTCATTATAACACATTTCCACAATAAAACCTATGCTGACACATAGGTTAATAATTAAACTGTCATTAATTCATTTTCTTTTTCTTTTAATTTTTCATCAACAATTTTATTGTATTTATTGATTAATTCTTGAACTTTTTCTTGACCACTTTTAATATCATCTTCTGGTAATTCAAGTTTTTTAATTTCGTTGTTTGCATCTTGTCTAACATTACGAAGAGCAATTCTTCCATCTTCTGCTAAAGATTTAACTTGTTTAACATATTCGCGACGTGTTTCTTCTGTTAAAGCTGGTATATTTAAGAAAACTACTTCACCATTATTATTTGGTGTTAAACCAATATTAGCTTCATAAATACCTTTTTCAATTGCTCCTAAACAGCTTTTATCATAAGGTTTAATCATAAGTTGACGAGCTTCAGGAATTGAAATATTAGCTAATTGTTTTAAAGGCGTTGGTGTTCCATAATATTCAACCATAACACCATCTAAAATAGCTGGATTAGCACGTCCTGCTCTAACATTATTAAATCTTTTTTCCATATTTTGAATAGCAGTTTGCATACCTAATTCTGCTTCCATTAAAATATCTTCCACAATAATTCCTCATTTCTAATATAATTATATTATATCTCCTTAAATTATTCAATATTTAATTCATTAATAACTAATGCTTATAAAAAATATTATATTTTTTAACAAATTATATTGTATCGCAAACAAACGTTTAGTATAATTTTATCGGATATATTTGATAAAAATCAGATGTTTTTCCTTTCATTTTTATATGAAAGGTGGTAATATTTATGACAAAAAGAGAAATATCTCTTTTCATAATAATATTACTCCTATTCTTAATAGTAATTATATTACTTTTAAAATAGCAAAAGGCATCTGAAATCAACGCAAGTTGAAGTCAGATGCCACAATCTCTAGGGATTACATCTGATTACGACAATCAAATGTATCCTTTTTATTTTATGCAAGTCTCCTTGACATATTCATAATATCATAAAACTATTTTTTTGACAATATAATATATTTATTAATTATTTACTTTGTGTGTTATCATCGTTGTATTCTCATTGATAGCCTCAAAACGATAACCATTATTTAAACCATAAACAATAATAGACTCTATTGCATTTGCTGTATAACTTTTTGTATCATGCATTAAAACCATATTTGGTCTACTTTTACTTAAACTTCTAATTGTATTATTATAAACGCCTGTTGCACTAGTTGTTCCACCGGCATCTCCACTGGATATATTCCAATCGTAATATTTATATCCTCTACTTAACACTTCATTTGTTAAAGCCGTCATAATTCCAACACTATATTTTTTACTAACGGTATTAGAACTACCACCAGGGAAACGAATAATTTTAGAATCATAACCAGTAACTCTTTTAACACGATTACTAACTGCATATAAATCATTAAAATAATTATCAATGCTACTATAGACATAACTATAATTATGACTACTTGTATGTAATCCTATAGTATGACCTTCTTGATATTCTCTTAATAAAATAGAGTCACTTCCTTTATTAGTAACAAAGAAAGTTGCTTTAACATCATATTTCTTTAAAATATCTAAAATTTTATTTGTATAACTACTAGGCCCATCATCAAAAGTAAGATAAATAACACCAGATGCTCCACCATTCATATTGGTATTAGGTTTAGCATAAACTGATACTTTTCTTATTTTTTCTACTTTATTACCACTACTATCAGTAACTTCATATTTTACTTCATAATCACCTTTTTTACTTGTGTCAATATTACTAGTAACAACTACTTTACTAGTTAAATCACCATCACAATTATCAGTTGCTGTATACCCTAATTCTTCATATTTTGAACCAACTACTAAATAAACTATTTCACTACCACTTAATGTAAGAATAGGATTATCAACATCTACTTCATTTACTTGTCTAGAAACACTTTCGGTATTGCCACTACTGTCAGTTACGGTATAAATAACAACATGATCTTCTTCTGTTCTAATAACTTTATCTGTAATATCACCATCATAATTATCGATTGCTTGAAATCCTTCTTCAACATAAGGAGTATTTGGACAAACACCTAAAACATTATCACCTGTTAAAGTAATAACCGGTTTTTCATTATCTACTACTTCCACTATTCTTTTTTTAGTCAATGTTAAAAAACTCAACTTATATTTATAAATAATCTCATATATTCCCAATTTATCAACATTTAAATTAGATGTAATAAGCATATTATCACTTAAATTTTGACCAAATTTACTCAAATAAGCTCCTTGTTCTTTGTAATCTTCACCATATTCTAATACAACAAAAGAATCACCATTTAAAACTATTTTTGGTAAATTTACTAAATATGTAAAAATAAAAACTAAGACAAAAGTTAACAACATTTTTCCTATAACATACTTCTTCATACTATACCTCTTTAATTATTATAACATTTTTTTAGTTTTTTCTAACAATATTAGTATGGACTTTACAAAGAAAAAAACTCATAAAATGAGTTTTATAGATAACGATTAAATTTTTTAAAATCATCATGATTTTTTAAATTAGTATCATCTAATTCTTTAAACAAACGTTTTTGATCTTTACTTAATTTAGTAGGCATTAAGACATTAAAAATAACATACATATCACCTTTTTTATTAGAATTTATATCTGTAACACCTTTACCTTTTAAGCGTTGTTTATCATTGTTTTGTGTTCCTTCTGGAACAGTTAAAACAACATTACCATAAATAGTTGGAACTTCAACTTTAGCGCCTAAAATAGCTTCCGTAATTGAAATTGGAACACGGACATAAATATCATTGCCATCACGGACAAATAAAGGATGTTTTTTTACGATAAATTCGATATATAAATCACCATTAGGTCCACCATTAACACCAGCTTCCCCTTTACCACCCATACGTAATTGATTACCAGTATCAACACCAGCAGGAACTTTAACTTCTAATGTTTTATGCTTTTTAACTTTACCTTGACCTTTACATGTTGAACAAGTTCTACTAAAGCTTACGCCACGGCCATGACAAGTAGGGCATGTTGTCTTAGTCATGAATGATCCAAAAATCGTTGCTTGATTACGAGCTACATAACCACTGCCATGACAGTTTGGACATGTTTTTTCACCATGACCACCCATACCATCACAATCACCACATGTTTCATATATATCTAGATCAAGTGGTACTGTAGTTCCCATAACAGCTTCCATGAAATCAAGCTCAACACGAATAACTCTATCATTACCACGATGTGTTCTATTAGAACTACGTCCTGTATTAAAACAAAAACCACCGCCAAAAATATCACCAAAAATATCACTGAAATCAAAGTCACTAAAATCAAACCCAGCAGCACCTCCAGCACCATTACCACTAAATGCTGAATGACCAAATTGATCGTATTGTTTACGCTTTTGTGGATCACTTAAAACAGCATAAGCTTCTTGACATTCTTTAAACTTTTCAGCTGCATTTTCTTCTTTAGAAACATCTGGATGATATTTCTTAGCAAGTTTACGAAACGCACTTTTAATTTCAGCATCAGATGCCGTTTTACTAACACCTAAGACTTCATAATAATCACGTTTATTCATACTACACCTCTATCCTAATTAATTTCTTTTAGTTTTTTATATTCATCTAAATAAGATTTAAACATAGAAATAGCATCATTAATAACTTCTTTATCACTTAGATCAACACCTGCAACTTTTAAGGCTTCAAGTGGACTTACACTACTACCAAGCTTTAGGAAGTTTAAATAATTATCACGTGCTTTAATATCACCTGCTAAAATCTTTTTCGCAATAGCTAGAGAAGCACAAATACTAGTCGCATACTTATAAACATAATAAACATAATAGAAGTGATCAACACGACTCCAATCATTTTTACCAATTTCTAAAGTATTAACATGTTTACCATTATACTTCTTTTGTAACTCATAAAACTTATTACCTAAAATTTCTGATGTAAATGGTTTTTCACTTTCTAATGTCTTATATAAGAAATCTTCAAATTCTGCAAACATTGTTTGTCTAAATAAAGTACCATCAATTAAATCTAACATTTGATTTAAAATGCTTAATTTTAATTCTTTATCTTCACTAGTATTTAAAATATAATTATTTAATAATAATTCATTAGTAGTGCTTGCTACTTCCGCAATAAAAATAGAATAATCAGCATATTGATATGGTTGATTAGACATTGAATAAAAAGTATGCATAGCATGACCTAATTCATGAGCAAGTGTTGATACATCATCCAAGTGTCCTTGATAATTTAAAAGAACATAAGGATGCACACTATAAATACCAGTTGTCGCATAAGCACCTGATATTTTATTACGATTAGAATATTTATCGATCCATCTATCTTTAAATGCTTTTTCTAAATCTTTAATATAAGTATCTCCTAAAATACTTAAAGCCTTCATAACTAAATCTTTAGCTTCTGAAAAACTATACTTAGTATCTTTAGTTTCATTTAAACTGACACTCATATCATAATTACTATAATCATCAAGTTTTAAAATCTTTTTACGCATTAACTCATAATCATGCAAAACACTTAAATTAGCGTTAACAGTATCAATTAAATTGTAATAAATACTTTCATCCAAATCATCACTAAACATCGCACTTGCTAAAACATTTTTATAATTACGTACTTTAGCTATCGCAATATTAGATTTTAATTCTCTTTTTAATAATTCAGTAAAAGTATTTTTATATTTACTCAAGACTTCTTCACGAGCTAAATAAGCACTTTTTCTAACTTCTCTATTTTTAGATAAAGCAAAATTAGAATAATTATTAAGTGTTAATTCTACTAAATTACCATCTTCATCTTTAATTTTAGGAAAACGCAATTCACCATCTTTAAAAATACTCATAACATCATTATTACTTGTAAAAGCTGGATTTACTTTAGCAAGTAATTCTTCATCATGTTTAGATAAAATATGTTTTTGTCTTTTAAATAAATCTTTAAATTCTTTTTCATAAGTTTTTAAATAAGCATTAGTTAATAATGACATAACTTTTGCTTCTCCCGCTTCTAATTCTTCAGGAGTAATAAAAGCAAATTCAGCATTAATATAATCAAATAAATCAGAAACTAAATTACTATCTATTTTATATTCTTCATTTATTAAATCAGTATTTTCGCGGTTAGATGTATAACCACTTAATTTTTCTACTAAAATACTTATTTTAGTATCAAGTCTTAAAAAAGATTCTAAAGAAGCACTACTATCCATAATGTGACCTTCGTACTTTTTTAATTCTTTTAACAATTCTTTACATTCTTTAATCGCATTTAAAAAGTCTTCGTGTGTTTCAAAAATATCTTCAATCTTCCATTTATCCTGTTCTAATATTTCACTACGTTCTTTAACTTTTTCCATGTTCTCTCCTTATACCAACATACCAAGCCCTAAGGCTTGGTTATGGTTATTATTTTTCTTCGTATTCAGCATCTTTAACATCACTAGAATCGTCACTAGATGAATCATTATTTTCATCTGCTTGTTTACTAGCTGCTTCTTTTTGAATATTTTCATAAACTTTAGTTGCAAAAGAAATAGCTGTTTCTTGTAATGCATCTTTTTTAGTTTTGATATCATCAAGATTATCTTTTTCTAAAGCTTCTTTTAATTCCTTAATTTGTTTTTCAGCTTTTTCTTTATCTGATGCTTCAATCTTATCACCTAAATCTTTAATTGATTTTTCAGTTTGGAATACTAATTGTTCAGCATCATTTTTAAGATCAGCTTCTTCTTTACGTTTATTATCAGCTTCTTTATTTGCTTCGGCTTCTTTAACCATTTTATCAATTTCTTCATCAGTTAAATTAGTAGAAGCAGTAATTGTAATAGCTTGTTCTTTGTTAGTACCTAAGTCCTTAGCTTTAACATTAACAATACCATTAGCATCAATATCAAAACTTACTTCAATTTGTGGAACACCACGTGGTGCAGCTGGAATACCAGTTAATTGGAATCGACCTAAAGTTTTATTATCAGCAGCCATTGGTCTTTCACCTTGTAAAATGTGAATATCTACAGCAGGTTGATTATCAGCAGCTGTTGAGAATACTTGTGATTTACTAGTTGGAATAGTTGTATTTCTTGGAATTAAAACTGTACAAACACCACCTAATGTTTCAATACCTAATGAAAGAGGTGTAACATCTAATAAAACGATATCGTTAACTTCACCAGTTAAAACACCACCTTGAATAGCAGCACCCATAGCAACTACTTCATCAGGGTTAACTTCTTTAGAAGGTTCTTTACCTAATTCTTTCTTAACTAATTCTTGAACACATGGAACACGTGTAGAACCACCTACTAATAATACTTTATCAATATCACTAGCACTTAATTTAGCATCTTTTAAAGCCTTACGAACTGGTTCTTTAGTGCTTTCAACTAAATCACTAATTAAATCTTCAAACTTAGCACGACTTAAAGTTAAATTTAAATGAAGTGGTCCATCTTCTCCTTGAGTTAAGAATGGAAGTGATACTTCTGTTGAAGTCATACCACTTAAATCTTTTTTAGCTTTTTCAGCAGCATCTTTAATACGTTGCATAGCCATTTTATCTTTTGATAAATCAATACCATTTTCTTTTTTAAATTCATTAACTAAATAATCCATAACTCTTTCGTCAAAATCATCGCCACCTAAATGGTTATTACCACTAGTAGACTTAACTTCAAATACACCATCACCAATTTCTAGAATAGAAACATCGAATGTACCTCCACCTAAGTCATAAACTAAAATAGTTTCTGTTTTTTCTTGTTTATCAAGACCATAAGCTAAAGCAGCAGCTGTTGGTTCATTAATAATTCTTTCTACTTCCAAACCAGCAATCTTACCAGCATTTTTAGTTGCTTGTCTTTGAGCATCATTAAAATATGCTGGAACAGTAATAACCGCTTTTTTAACTTCTTCACCTAAATAACTTTCAGCTGTCTTCTTTAAGTCACTTAAAATCATAGCACTAATTTCTTCTGGTGTATATTCTTTACCATTAGCTTTTACTTTTTCTTTAGTACCCATTTTTCTTTTAATAGATGAAATAGTATCAGGGTTAGTTACCATTTGATTTTTAGCCTTAGCCCCAACAATAATTTCACCTTTCTTAAATGCTACTACGGAAGGAGTTGTACGATTTCCTTCTGGATTAGCAATAACTGTTGCTTTACCTGCTTCTAGTACACTAACGCAACTATTAGTAGTACCTAAGTCAATACCTATAATTTTACTCATAAAATTCACCTTTCCTATTCACTAACTTTGACCATAGCTGGTCTAATAACTTTATCTTTTAATAAATATCCTTTTTGTAAAACTTCAATAACCATTCCAGCTTCCACACCATCAACATGTTCTGTTAACATAGCTTGATGATAAGTTGGATCAAATGGTTTATTAGCACCATCAATTGCTTTAACCCCATACTTTTCTAAAATATTAATTGTTTGGCAATAAAGCATCTTGAATCCTGCTAAAAATTTAGAAACACTATCTTCTAAATTAGTATCATCCATTTTAATAGCACGTTCAAAACTATCAATAATTGGTAATAGTTCTAAAACAATATCCTCATTAGCATACTTAAGCATACGACTTACTTCTTCATCTTTACGATTGCGATAATTGATAAGTTCTGCTTGTGTACGTAAATTCTTATCTTGAAGTTCTCTTACCAAATTTTTTAAATTTTCTATTTCTTTATGTTCATGTTTTTCTTTTTTATCATGATGATGTTTACATTCCTTTTTATTATCATGTTCACAATGACATTCATGTTTTTCATCGCATTGACAATTATGTTCATCATGACATTTGCATTCTTTAACTTTTTTATCTTTTGTTTCTTCCACTATCGTCACCTCTCAATATTTTTCTTAATAAAATCAATTAAGGAAATAACGCGATCATATTCCATACGTTTAGGGCCTATTAAAGCAATAGTTCCTTCTTCACCATCAATATTATATTTAGTCTTAATAATAGTCACATCATCATCAAATTCATTTTCACTACCAATATAAATATTGATTCCTTCATCACTAGCTTTAATATTACTAATCATTTCCTTATTATCAAATTTAGAAATAATTTCTCTAATTTTGTCAGTATCATCAAACTCTGGTTGCATCAAAATATTACTTGTACCAGAAAGTTTAATATTAGCATTTACCTCATTAGAAAAATCACTAAACGCATTATAAAAAGCATTATATAAAACCTCATGTTGTTCAACATATTTAGCAATAATTGGTTTTATTTCAAACTCTAACTTAGAAGGTACCTCATCAAGTGGTGTACCAACAACTAATTTATTTATTAAATCAACAGTTTTCTTAATTTCATTAATAGAAACCATATCTTCAATAAACATATTTTTGTGTTCAACATGACCTTTATCAGTAATAATAACAGCAATTAAATGATTAGTATCAAGTGGTACTGCTTCAACGCGATTAACACGATTATCACTAGAACTACTACCTAAAACAACAGCAGCATAACTCGTTAACTCACTTACTATTTCCATACTTTTAGTAATGGTATCTGTTAAAACCAAAGATTGATTTCTAAAAATAGTTTGCAATTTTAACATATCTTCTCCACTTAATTCCCGTGGTTTCATAATATTATCAACATAATAACGATAACCTTTTTCACTAGGAATACGTCCACTTGAAGTATGTGTCTTTTCTAGTAAACCTAAATCTTCTAAAGCAGCCATTTCATTTCTGATAGTCGCACTAGAACAATTTAATCTCTTACAAATCGACTTTGATCCAATAGGACGAGCTGTTTTAATATAATCTTCGACTATAACTTTAAGTAAATCCTCTTGTCTTTTACTAATCATACATCACCTCTTGGCACTGTATTTTTCTAAGTGCTAATATAAGTATATTCCTATTTTTTAGCAATGTCAACTAAAAAGTGCTAATTTAATAAAAAAAGAAAAGAAATGTTATTTCCATTTCTTCATACTTTCTTCCATCATATGTGTATATAACAAACGTAGATGTGTCTTTTCTTGTGCTCCCATGCGAGTAAACCTTAAACGCATTTGATAACCACTATCTAAAGAAACTTGTATTTCCGCACCATTAGCATTAAACACAACTGCTCCAGTACTAATAGAATAATAAGGTATTATATGAATCTTTTTTTGAAAACCAATCGGCTTTAAATCAAATAAAATCATTTTTTTATCCGTAAAAATACCTTTATCACGTCTCGTTTTATAAGCTGCTAAAATTTTTTCCTTTTCACCAACATAATCTGTAACATATTTAGGTAAATTATCAATATCAATTTCACCATTAAAATCAAAATATTTAGTTAACTCTTTATATTTAATATATGCCATAATTTACATCTCCTTTTCTAATGAACAAGACCAAATTTATTAAAAGGCCATATCCTAATCGCAACACGTCCAACAATATGTTTCTTTTCTACTGGGCCAAAATCTCTACTATCCATGGAATTAATTCGATTATCTCCCATGACAAAATATTCATCACTACCTAAAGTAACAGGACCAAAATCACTAGTTTCAACACTAATTGTTGTTTCTTTATAACTTTCACCATCAATATATAAAATATTATCTTTATATGAAATAGTTTCTCCAGGTAATCCAATAATACGTTTAATCATATTCTTAGAATCTTCTTCAATTACAACAATATCATTACGTGAAGGCTTAAAAAAGCGATAAGACAATTTATCTAATAATAACACATCGCCTTCATAAAAAGTTGGTTCCATAGAAGGACCCATAACTTGTTGAAAAGTAACAACAAACATAACAACTAAAAAAACACCAACAATAACTAACAAATATTTAAAAGTATCTTTTAAAAACTCATTCAATTCTCTAAAGTCCATAAAACCACCTATTTCTAACTATAATTTTAACAAAAATAGACTATATTTACAAGAAAAAGTCCATTATTTTAACATGGACATAACATAATCATAAACTTCATTACTAATATCTTCTTTACTCTTTATATTACCCTCATTAACACACTCTATAGTCTTCCATTTATAAGTTTGAGCAAGTTCTATATAAGCTTTTTCAGCATGTTTTAAATGTTCTTCACTTTGTTCATGCTGATCTGCACTTTCAATTCGATCTTTTTTTAAGATCATAGCTTGTTCATAAGGCATATGAAGAAAAATAGCTATATCGGGTTTAGGCAATTCTAATAATTTAAATTCTAAAATATCTAACCAAGCATACATATTCATACGTTCATTAGTATCATATATCTTGCCACCTTGATGAGCCATATTAGAATAAACATAACGATCCAAAATAAGATTAACGCCACTATCTAATAACTCTTTAATCTTAGGTAAATTATATCTACGATCAGCAGCATAATATAAGGCAGCAACCTTAGGTTCAACATTAATAGCTCCTTCTTTAAACCAACCATCACATATATATTCCTTTCCTAAATAAGGTCCACCAACAATTTTACCAGTTGGTGTTTCATACATAGGAAAACTTTTTTTAGCAACAGCAATATTATTTTTAGTTAATTTTTCTAATAATAAATTACTTTGTGTTTCCTTTCCAGAACAATCAGTTCCTTCAATAACAATTAACTTTCCTCTCATATTATTACCCCTTTTTCTTTATCAATTGCTTTGGACGAGGTTGTTGCTTTACGCCACAGGACATAACACCTTCTGGGCAAGAACCATAAACACAAGGTGCTCCTGCATGACTAAATAACTCAGGTGCGACTTCTAACACTTCATCTAACATAATAGTAGCCAATTCTCGAATTTCATCTTGAGCACGATTACAACATCTATGTTTAAAGAAATTTAATAAACTACGGGCATTCATAGTAACAACTATTTTAGTTTCACAGGCATTTGGTAAAACACTACGAGCATTTTCCAAAGCTTTTTTTAAATTTGCCTTCTTATTTTCATCATTTTCTTTATTATAACTTTCTACTAAACTATCACGAATTGCTACATAATCTTCAAGATCTTTTTTAACAGAAGACATAAATATTTGATAAGCCTCAAAATTATCTTTAATTTCTTTCGGAACAATTACCTTAAAAGTATCTTCCAAATCTACATAACGTTGTGATTGTTGACTGTACGAAGCAATACGATGTCTCACCAATTGGTGCGAACAACTCCTACTTATTCCTTCGATAGCAAAAGTAAAAGATGCATGTTCTAGAGGACTTTCATGTCCTAAATCACTCAAACGCTTAATAAATGATGCATCTTTAGAAGCGGTTGCATTTTCTAAAAGAGTTGCGGCATCAGTCTTAGAATAACATAATTTTGCAGCAGCAGCCACTACTGCCTCTGGTCCACGATTATCAATCGTATTAGTATAAGCAATCAACTTTGCTTTTGGTCTAACTTCTTTTATTTCCATAAATACCTTGTATGATATATATAGTCAGTTACAAGAGAGATTTTGTAATTAATACTGACTAGTATATTATCATATTCCTTC
>CALVQV010000003.1 GCA_944358325.1 uncultured Bacilli bacterium | reverse complement strand
AAGATACTATGGGCGGATATGATGGTCCAAGTACAGATATTACACCAACAGCTGGTGCTTAATATGCTAAAAAAAGAGTAATCAAATGATTATTCTTTTTTGTATAATTAAATAATATAGTGGTGCAAAATATGACGATTTATGTTATAATGTTTTTATAGTATGGTATTAGAGATAAAAGAGGTAGATGAGTTTTATGAAAAGAGTAAAAAGTTTTCTTAATAAATTATCCAAAAAAAATAAGATGCAGATTATAGCTGTTTTAATCGTCTTTACTTTGCTAGTCTCAATTGCTTTTCCTACTTTGGCTCGTTTTAAAAATAGAAGTTCTATTTATCAAGTAGCAGAATGGGATGGTAGTGTTGCTAATAGTTATCGTTCGGGAACAGGTAGTAAAGATGATCCTTATATTATCTCTAATGGCTCTGAACTTGCATATTTTGCCAAAATGTTAAAGACTACAAATTATGATGGGTTATATTTTGCTTTGAATCATGACATTGTTTTAAATCAAGGTGTTTTTGAATATGATGAAGCGAATGGTCCGCAATATAATTTAAGTAATAGTCGTTTCTATATTAAAAATTATACAAATGAATTTTATGATAATACTAGTCGTTCAGGTGTTAAAATTAGTAATGTTAATTTGTTTGAAAGTTTAAATAACTTTAAAGGTACATTTGATGGTAATTATTATTCTATATATGGTTTATATATAAGTGATGAGAATGCTAATGATTTAGGTTTATTTACTAATTTAGAAGGTACAGTTACTAATTTATATGTCGAAAATGCTTTAATATATGGTGGTGTTAGAACTGGTGGGATTGCTTCTAATGCTACTAATGCTAAACTTTCTAATGTCTTATTTAATGGTTATGTAATTGGTAAAAAAGAATTAGTTACTAACACATTAAATAATGACGTCATTATTGAAGAAGTTGTGTTAAGTGAACCAACTTTAAATAAAGAAGTTAATTTAGATTTACCATTTATTAGTGGCAATGTAAAAGAAGTTAAACTAACTGGTAATTTAGAAATTACTGGTGATAATGGTTCTGTTAGTATTAATGGTAATGCGGTTACTAATGGACCTATTAGTATGAGTTTAACAGATTATACTAAATTAGTTATTGATTATCAAAGTGAAGGAACAACAACTTTTAAATTTACTGATGTGAAATATGAAGTTTCATATGAAAGTGCAAGTGCTGGTGGTTTAATTGGTGAAACTGATCGTATTGAGTTAGTTAATACTATCAATAAAGGTGAAGTCTATGGACATTTATATAGTGGGGGACTTGTTGGTAGTGCTACAAATGGTGTTGTAATTACACAATCATATAATACTGGTAATGTTAGTAGTAATTATAGTGCTTCTGGTTTAGTTGGTAATATTAATAAAGGTGCTAATCCTTTATCTATTAATAAAACTTATAATATTGGTATTCTTATAGCTCCTAATGGTGGGGGACTTGTAGGACATTTAACTAATAATAGTGTTTTACTAACTGTTAGAAATAGTTTTAGTGTAGGTTCTAATTATCTTTATGATACTTTAACTAATGCTAGACTTACTAATAATAAAGTTTATTATACCGATGGTAGTGTTGTTAAAAACGGTAGTACAAGTGGCAGTGCTTCTAAAACAACGGTTGGAAATTTAAAGGATAAGACTTTTTTAACTGGTACTTTAAGTTTTAGAGAATTTATTGATAATGTAGATATGGCAAGTAACAGTGCCAATGCATGGACTTTTGAAGTAGATGGTTATCCAATCTTATTTATGGATGATCTTAATAATCCACTAGCTAATTTGCATGTTAGTACATATACTTGGAATAATGTTGGATATGAATTAAATGATATTTATTTAGATTCTAATATCGCATTTAGTATTGAAGAAGCTGATACTTTAAGACCTTTAAAAGAAGTTTATTATTATATTAGTGAATCTAAAGAACCATTATTAAGAAGTGAAATTGATGCTATAACTGAATGGAATACTTATGAAAATATAGTTTCTATCGAAGAAGAAGGTTTTTATGTTGTTTATGCTAAAGTAGTTGATTATGATGGGAATGTCGCATATTTAAATTCTGATTTATTAGTTTTAGATAAATCAGGTAGTGATGTAACAATTAGTTTGAATAATAAAAATTGGAATTCTTTAACAGAAGATTTAAATTCTGTTTATGTTAAAGAAACAAGTGATATTAAAATTGAAGCTGTTGATGATTTATCTGGTGTTGCTAGTGTTAAATATTATGTTACTAATAAATCTTTAACTGCATCAGAAGTTAGTAATCTTGATGAAAGTTTATGGACAAATGCTTCTAATTTATCTATTGATAAAGAAGGAACTTATGTTGTTTATGCTAAAGTAGTTGATAATACGAACCATATTACTTATGTTAATACTGATTATATTGTTTATGGTGGTTATAAAGTTAATGGCATTTCTTTAGGTAGAAGTGATGATTATTTATCTGGACCTATTAATATTACTGATAAATCAAGTATAAGTATGCATGTTAGTTATGTTGATAGTAATCCTTATCAAAGTGATTATACACATAATTTAGTTTCAACTATATTACTACCAAAAAATACAAAGATATTATTATATGATAAGAAGACTAATAAGATTTATAGTTATAAAATAACAACTGATGAAGATTTATATAATTACAATAATAGTTGTGATGGTATGGATTCATCTTGTGTTAAAGTAGCTACTTATCCATTTACTTTATTTGAAGAATTAGGTAAAGGAACAATGGAAAATAAGTATGTTGAAGAGGTAAAATCTAGTGTTGATGAAAATTATAAAATTATGCTTGATTTTTCAGATACAAATATAACTTCAGATTATAAAAATGTTAGTTTGTTTATTGAAATTCGTAATAAAGATGATGAAGTTGTACGTTCAACTTTAGATAATAGTATTAAGAAAATTAATATTTATAACAATGTTGATGCTCTTCCATATATATCTAGTGATTATGATGGAACAATTATTTCCTATAATAGTAATTCAACAACAAATATTAATTTAAAAGCTGGTATCTCATACAAAACTATTAATAATGAAATTATTAATGATAGTAGTTTTTTAAATAAAAATATTGGTATTGCCATAAAGTTAGTTGATGAAAATGGTAAAACAATTGAACGTGAGTATTTAAAAAATATGCGTTTTAAAGTTGATGGTAAAGATTATTCGCCAGATAATGCAGGTGTTGTTAGAATTAATTTTACAAGTGGTTTAAATGAAATTAATAAGATTTTAACAATTGAAACTTATCAAGATAATACTAAATTTGTTGAAGGTAATTATCATTTTGAAATTTATAGTTATGCTGCTTATGATGGACTACATGATGATTTAAATAGTAGTACTTATGTGAATGTACCTGTAAGTTTTTCTAATCAAGTAGTTAATGAAAACTATAGTTTTAATGTTTTTATGGATGATCAAGATAAAATATTAAAGAAAAATGATAGTGTTTATACTTTAGGTTTAGATGCTATTCAAAATGGAACATTTACAAGTCCAAATATTCGCATTTCGCTTTATAAAAAGAGTATTTTAACTGCTTATAATCAAGATTATATGATAGTTAATTTAAAAGATTATGTTACTAATAATTTAACACCAATAGGTGGTAATGTATATTACATGTTTACAAATCCATTAATGTATGATGGTACAATGAATACTTATAATCATTTTGATTTAAATTTAGATATGTCTAAATTAGAAAGTAATGGATATAAGCTTGTTTTTGAATTATATGATGGTAATAGACGTGTTGGAGCATTAGAAAAGAAATTCATTGTGAAGTAGGAGGAGATAGTATGAAGTATAAGGTTTTAATTATTCTGATTGGTCTTGTAGCTTTATTATTAGGAACTGGTATAACTTATTCTATTTTTTCCTCTTCCTCTAATTTAACTCTTGCTAATCAACAAATAGCTAAGTTTATTTTTGAAACAGAAAAATTAGATCACTTAGAACTTTCTTTAGATAATATTACCCCTGGTAAAGAAGAAGAATATTTATTTTCAATTAGTAACGCTTTGGATAAAACAGTTAGTAATGTTACAATTAATTATCAAATCACAATTGAAACTTTTCATTTTATGCCTCTTGATATTGCTTTATATAAAGTTAATGGCAAAACAGAAGAGTTAATTATGCAATGTGATGAAACATATTCGCGAAACACATCTAATATTTTAGTTTGTAATTCAGCTATTCAAGAGATGAGTTATGAACAAGGTGTTTTAGATAATTACAAGTTAAAAGTTAGTTTTCCAGCTGATTATGATAGTGAAGATTATGCTGATTTAGTTGATTTTCTAGATCTAAAAATAAATAGTTGGCAAAAGATGAGTGAGTAGGTGATTTTATGCTAAAGTTTAGAAAATATTTAATATATTTAGTTATTATGTTAGCATTTATTTTAGTTGCTACTAATGGTTTTACTTTTGCTAAATATGTATCTAATTCAGTTTGGAATTACTATTTAAATTCAAAAGGTTTTTATTTTACTAGTGATGATCTTAGTGCAGGGGGAATGGCAACTGCTAATAATATTTGGGATGGTGGCAAAGTTAATTTTAATTTAAAAAATAGTCTTAATGATGCTGTTGTTACAGAATATGATATTAATTATAAAGTCACTTGCAATGTTTTAGGTGAAGCGGCTAGTATTGCAACTTGTAAAATAAATGGAACTAATTCAAATACTTATAGTGGTGTTTTATCTAATTATAAAGAATGCGTTAATAATAATGGTGATAGCGTAGATGTATCATCTTATGATAAAGCAACGTGTGAAATAAACGGATATGATTGGATTAATAATCAAGCTATTAGTAATTTATATTTTGAATTAGTAAAAACAGGCGATAAAGAAATAGATAGTGCGGTTGTTGAAATAATTGCTACTACAACTAGTCCGTTTAAGAAAACTATAAGTGGTAAGTATACACTTCATAAAGATCAAAGTCTTATTGGTATGCTTACAAAATCTTATAGTGAATATGCTG
Source organism: uncultured Bacilli bacterium (assembly GCA_944358325.1). Classification (GTDB taxonomy): domain Bacteria; phylum Bacillota_I; class Bacilli_A; order RF39; family UBA660; genus CALVXF01. The sequence continues at coordinate 47,888 of CALVQV010000003.1, read as the reverse complement.
ATTATAGTTCATTAGTTATCGGTAATTCTTATACTACCGATAAATGTGTTAATATTAAGTGGAATAGTTCTGATTTAAGATTTGATTTAAATTCTAATTCTGTTATTTCTTTTAATACAGATACAAGTGGTTATATTAATGAAATAACTATCAAGGTTAATAGTAAAGATAGTAATCAATATATATTTTATAAAAACAAATTAGATACAATTTATAATAAGGATGCCTTTTCTTTAACAGAATTGGATACTTGTCCTTAAAATGGTTGCTTGTTAGAAATAATTATGCTAATATATATATAGTAGGAGGTAAAGATGAAAGCATTAAAGGTTATAAAGAAAATTGTGTTTACATTAATAGCAGTTGTATATTTCAGCTTTGCGTTATGTATGACAATATTACTATTAAATTACAATAAATATGGAGTTACACAATTTGGTGAAATTACCTTAGTTAAATTGACTGAAAAAGTAAGTTTTGAAGGTTATAAAAAAGGTGATTTAGTTATAGTTGAAGCAGATGAAATTTCTGAATACAAAAAAGGTGATACTGTATTTACTTATTATGTAGATAAAGATAGAAAACCACATATTAAAATTGGTGTGGTTGGAGAAGTATACCCTGATGATGAAGCAATTACTTTTGAAAATGGTAATTCCTATTCAAGAGAATTTATTGCAGGAAAACCAACTAAAGTTTATAATGATTTAGGTGGCTATTTATCAGTAGTAGAATCTCGTTGGGGCTTTTTATTCATTGTACTTGTTCCATGTTTTTTAATATTTATTTATGAAGTTTATGCTTTAATTGTTGAAATTAAATATGGTGCTGAAGAAAACTAATTATATATTAGTTTTTTTTAATTTTTAGTTGTAAAAAAGTGTCGAATATGGTAGAATTATTTATAGTAGTAGTACGCTCGAAACAGGAGTGATTATATGAGGGTAAAAGGGAATAAAGTATTAGAAAAAGTAATTAATATTATGCTTGATGTTTTGATTTTTTTATTTGGTATTATCTTATTAGTTGCTGTATATAATAATATTCAAGTTAAATTATTAGGAAATGATTATTCAAATTTCTTTGGTTATTCAATTTTTGAAGTTAAGACAGGTAGTATGTCTGGTACTATTGAAATAGGAGATTGGATAATTGTTAAAAAAAGTAATGATATTAAACCTAATGATATTATTACATACGAAGAAGATGGCAAGTTAGTAACACATCGTGTTCTTGAAGCATATAATGGAACCTTTGTTACAATGGGAGATAATAATAAGTCTAAAGATGAGAAACCAGTAAGTAAAGATCAAATAATAGGTGAGGTTGTTAATATATTACCAGGATTTGGAATTATTCATAAGATTTTATTTAATCCATGGGTTTTATTAGCATCAATTATTACTTTATATTTGATTGCTTATACATTTAAAAAAGATAATAATGAGAATAAAAATAATGAATTAGTAAAGGGATTGGATAAGATGATAAAGAAAATTTTAGATACTATCAATAATTTTATTAATAAGAAAAAAGAAGTAAATGAAGTTTTAGAAAATACAAAGTTAGAAGAAGTTAAAATAGAAGAACCAAAAGAAGAAATAGTTTCTATTAATGAGGTTACAAATCCTATTGATACAGAAGAAGACACTGCTATTTCTGAAAATGAATTAGATAAGACAATGTATTTTAGAATGGTTTCTGTTGCTGAAGATGATTTAAAAAAAGTTTATTCTAAAAAAGCAATTGCTCGTTTAGAAGAGGAAGAAGAAATTGTTGTTCCTAAAAAAGAAGAAGTAGAAGAAGAAGTAGAAGAAAATGAAGATGAAATTCAATTGAATTTAGAAATTCTACAAAAGAAAAAGAAAAAATGTAAAACAATCATTGAAAAAGCTATGCTTATTAAAACAGAAGAGTTAAATAAAATTATTGATATTTTAAATAATAATGAAAAATATAAACCAAACGAAGCAACTATTAAGGAAGAATTTTTAAAAGTTTATATTGATGCTAAATATTATAATTTCTGTGGGGATACCAATGTTGAATATAATGGCAGAAATATGAATACAAAAATTGAAAATGCTTTAAAAGATTTTGCTAATAAATTAGTTAAAAGTTACAAAGGTAGCGATGCTAAATATAGTGAAAAAGTTCATAAATATTTAAATTTCTTTACATTAATTATGTATATGGAACAAGCTTATATAGTTTTAGATGATATACAATCAAAAAGAGACGCCTATACTAATAAAGTATTAAAAGTAATCAATGACTTAGATGCTAAGACTTTAAAAGATATGATAAATGAAATTTTAAAAGTTCAAAAATTACATTATGGTATGTTAAAATATTCATTAAATAAGCTTAATACAACGATGTTTGAATTAGAATTTAATAATTTAGTACTTAAACATTTCTATGGTGTTGAATTAAAACACAATATTGAATTTAGTAAAGTATATAGCGATTATATCGTTGATAAGACTTATTCTGAGGGTGTTGTTGCTGAAGATAAGATGGAAGTTTTAATCAATATCTTATTAGTTCAAATTACTAAAGATATGCTTAATGCAGATTTTAAACGTAAATATGTAATATATGTTCCTGGCAGTTTATATGGAAAAGCTAATAAGTTAGATAAAGTGTTTAAATTATTTAGCGATGAATATGCAAAAAATAGTATTTATGTTGTTGTTAGATATCAAGATTTAGATGGTAATAAAAAAGTAATTAAAGATTTAGTAAAACAAGGGTATAACTTTGCTTTAGATATTACAGGAGTAGAAGCAATCAAAGCAAAAGATCTTGGATGTATTAATTTAATGCAATATATTTTTATTGATAAAAAGGTTGCTAAGAAAAGTAATGTTTTAGATACTTTACCAAAAGATTTACATGATAAGTTAGTTTATGAAAATATTGAAAGTAAAGTAGGAAATTTCTGGGGGTGAATTTAGATGAATACATTTATTAGATTCTTCTATGAATTTGTTTCCATTTTCTTCGACGGTTTCTTTATGATCGTCGAAGGACTTGTAAACGGAATTATGCAAATTTTTGATTTTGGTGAATATGCCAAAATAATAGACAATTATAAAAATAGTTTCAGTGGTCCTGAAAAAGTATTTGTTTTTTTAGGCATTGCAGTTTTAGTTATTATTATTTTAATTATTGCTGCGTTAATTTTCTTATTTGTTAGAAAAATGGCGAGAAGAGCAAGTATTCATATGAGTAAAGATGAGTTACTTAATGAAATTGGCAATTTAAATGAACAAGTTCGTAAATTAATGAAGGAAAAAGACGAATTGATGGCTATGAAGGTTTCACAATTAGGACTTAATCCTGAAGATGAAAATCAAGAAGAAGGTACTGGTTCTACTGATGAAGAAGTTGTTGATGAAGGAGATCCAAGTATAAGATTCCCTAAACTAGTATCAATTGATAAAGAAATGGTTAATTTTAAACCTAAAAATTATGAAAATAATTTTACTTTAGCTGAATTAATCGATGATTTCAGATGTTTCTCAGCAAGTCAATTACATTTATATTATGAATTTGATATTCTAAGACCTTTCTTTGCTGGTTTAGCTTGTGGTAGATTAATTATCCTACAAGGGATATCTGGTACAGGTAAAACTTCCTTAGCTTATGCTTGGGGTAAGTTTGTTGGAGAAGATTCTTGTGTTGCATCTGTTGAACCATCATGGCGTGATAAATCAGATTTCTTGGGATATTTCAATGAATTTACTAAAAAGTTTAATGAAACAAAAGCTTTAGGTGAAATATATACAGCAAGTTTTGATGATGATGTTCATACAATCATTCTAGATGAAATGAACTTAGCACGTGTTGAATATTATTTTGCAGATTTCTTATCAATTTTGGAAATGCCTAGTCGTGATGAATGGATTGTTGATTTAGTTTCTAGTCCATGGCCTAACGACCCAGCCAAAATTATTAAAGGTAAATTAAAAATTCCAGGTAATTTATGGTATATTGGTACAATCAATAACGATGATTCAACATTCATGGTTACTGATAAGGTTTATGACCGTGCTATGCCACTTGATATTAATACTAAAACAGAACCATTTAAATGTCGTGAACAAGATGCGGTTAATGTAAATGCTAGTTATCTTGAATCTCTATTTAGAGAAGCAGAACAAAAATATCCACTTTCTGATAAAGGCTTAAATGATGTTGGTCATATTGATGATTATGTTATCGAACATTTTAGAATTGCATTTGGTAATCGTATTATGAAACAATTAAATACATTTGTGCCTGTTTATGTAGCATGTGGTGGTAAAGAAATTGAAGCGATAGATTACTTTATTGCAAGAAAAATTTTACGTAAATTTGATCAATTAAGTGTTGCATTTATTCGTGATGAAATAGATCCATTTATTTCTTATTTAAATAAGAATTTTGGAAAAGGTGTTATGAAAGAATGTATAGCTTATTTGGAAAATCTTAAAAAGAGTATATAGGTAGGGGTTGATGTATATGGCTGATTTTTTGAAAGAAGAAACGCTTGAAGAAGTAAAAAAAGTCGGTGCAAAATTTAATAAAAAATTAGAATCAGACATGCATTTTAAATCTGATTACTTTGGCGAATTAATGTCATTTGATTGGGTAGATGAAATAGAAGAAGCTTGTCCATTTATTGATATTATCGTTAGAAGACCGAAGTTAACTCTTATTCAAGAAGAAAATGTTACTTTAATTGAAAAATCTAAACGAATTAATGTTTCTAGTGTTAAGAATTTAGCTAAACATACAGAATATATCAATAAGGTTAATGCAGATAGAAGTGTTGAACCTAAAAAGATTTTAGATATTCGTAATGAAGAAACATTTAATATTTATGAAAATCGTTTTCTATATACATTGATACATGATATGGTTCGCTTTATCTCAGATAAGGAAGAACTATTAAATAATTTTCAAGTTTGTGATGATAAGTTATTAGAATATGTAGGAAAGACAGAAACTTTAAATCAAAAAGTTAATATTGAGTTAAAGGTTACTACTGAATCTTTACCTAATTCTGATATTGATAAAAAATTAAAAGATGAAATAAAAGCAATTAAACATCGAATTAAACGCATTAAGGAGTATATTTCTAGTTGGCAAAGAAGCGAAATGATGAAGGCACTTGATCGTGCTCATGTGCCTTTAATCGCACCGCCAATTAAGAAAACAAATATTATTTTAAAAAATCCTAATTTTAAAATAGCAGTTAAATTGTGGGAATATATTAGAACTTATGATCTTGATAATAAAGAAGATGAAAAAGATAATGTTGATAACAATGGCAATGATGTTATGAAAGGGTTCTTGGATCACGCATTTTTAATTGATTATTTTGTTTTAGATTCTATGTCTTCTTCTAAGCGCGAACAAAAAAGAAAAATGTCTAAATATGCCGTTTTACTTCTTACTGAGGAAATTAAACGAATAGTTTCTTTATTAAATAGTTGTGGTTATAAAATTACTGATGAAGAACTTATGTGTATGATTGCAAAAGAATTAAAAGACGAAAAAAGCGAACGTTTAGTTGGTGTAGATGACGTTAAAAAGAAGTTTAAAAATGCTATGGATGAATACTTAGAAAGGATGCAAGAATACTTGTAGTGGTATAAAATGAAAAGTTTATTAGATAATAAATATTTTAAAATTATAAAAAAAGTTTTAAATATATTAATAGTAGTTTTTGTACTATTATTCTTATTTGTTGTTGCTTTACAACGTTTTAGTAATAATAAAATATCATTCTTTGATTATCGAATGTTTACAGTTATTTCTGGCAGTATGGAGCCCAAATATAATATAGGCGATATATTGGTAGCTAAAGAAGTTGATCCTTCTGAAATTAAAGTTGGAGATGCAATTAGCTATTTAGGAAATAAAGGTGATTTCAAAGATAAGATAATTACTCATGAAGTTACCAAAATTGAAAAAGATGAAAATGGTAAATATTCTTTTAGAACTAAAGGAATAAAATATGGTGTCGAAGATGTATATGAAGTTTCAGAAGACCAAATATATGGTGTTGTTGTTTATAAAACAATTTTACTTTCTTTTATGTATAAATTAATTTCAACTCCAATAGGTTTGTTAATTTTTGTAGTAATACCTATTGTATACATAATTGTTTCAGAAATTATTTCTACATTATTAGAGAAAGAAGAAGAAAGAAGAAAAAGAAATTAATTTATAAAGAAGAACTAAAGGTGGTGTTGGGGTGAAACCAAAACATAAAGTTTATTTAAAATTAAATTTAATGTCATTATTTTTTCTCGGTGTATCTTTTATTTCAATAACGCTAGCATGGTTTGCATATAGTGGTATGTCTTCTGTTTCTACTGAAATAGGTGTACAAGCTTGGTATATTGAATTTGAAAAAGATGCTCAAATTGTTTCAAATGACATTGTTGTTTCATTAGATGATGTTTATCCTGGAATGGAAACATATAGCGAAAAAGTTCAAATTAAAAATAAAGGCGATGCATTAGCACAAATTAGTTATGAAATTACTTCAGCACGCATTTTAGATAATGAAATGCATAGTTCTGATTTTGAACCTGGATATTTAGAAGATCAATTATCTCATGAATATCCATTTCATGTTAACATCAGTCTAAGTAAAAATTTTGCTTTAGCTAAAGATGGTATAAGTGAATTTGAAGTATCTATATCTTGGCCACTTGATTCTGATAATGATAAAGAAGATAGTAAATGGGGAACTGATACATATTTATTTAAACAAGCAGAAGAAAAAAAGCACGTTGATGATCCCAATTATCAAATGCGTTCACCATTAAAACTTGTAATTAGTGTAAATGCTGAACAATATTTAGAAACAGAAACTTCTAGTGATCCTAATTATAGTTTAGGAGAAGTTATTCTATTTGATGTTGTTAATAATCAAAGATGCATGACACTTGGTGGTAATTGTATTAAAACATATGTTATTGATCCTAATAATAAATTGGGTGATCCAACAGTAGATTTATTACCTGATTTATATAGTACTTATGCTGAAGGGACATTTAATAATTACAATTCGTTGTTAACTAGTATAACTAATAAATGGAATGTTTCAACACGCTCTTTGACTATTGATGATGTACTCAAACCTATATCATTGGATGTTGTTAATTCAATTATTGTTAATGAAAAACTTTCTAATCTTATTATTGGCGATATGCAATATAAGGATAGAGTTAGTACTGAAGTTTCTAAGTTAATTAGCTATAATAGTTATTATCAATTTTTAAATAATAGATTTAATTATTTAGTTACACATAAATGTTATTGGATTAATAGTGAATATGATACTACTAGAGGATTTTCACTTACTAAAATAGATGATTTGAATTCTAAAATTTATGGACTAGATAAAACTTCTTCTTGTAGTGTAGTTCCTGTTATTGTTGCTAGTAAAACTAACTTAGTATAAACTTAAAGATTTCTTCTTTAAGTTTTTTTTGACCATAAAAAAACTACTTTTTTAAGTAGTTTTTATAATACTTCTTGTTTGAAATTGATATTTGCTTTAATTTGTAATTGAGTATTTTCAACAGCAGCTTTATTTCCAACTTCTGTATCTTTTTGATCATCCATTTGATTATCTATTCCATCATACCATTCGAAGTAGATTCTAATTGTAAATGGTTCATATTTAAAATCTTGATTATCATTATTATAATTTAATGTTCCTTTAATTGAATTATCAGTGATTGTTTCTATTTTAAGTTCATCACCTTCATTATAATTACTATCTAAAATAGAATATTTAGTAATCATTAAATCTGGCATATCTTCATTTAATACTTCTAAACTTACTTCATAACTGAATGATACATTAACATTTGTTGGATCAATATCAATATCGAAGTAACCCTTAGATGATGGAGCAATAGTATTATTCGCAATATGTTCATTTTCTTCCATGACAGGCATTAATTCAATTGATGATGTAGTTGATGAAGTAATGTCATTTTCATTAACAAGAATTTGCCAACTAGCAAACTGCATTTCAACATTACTTGTTGTATCTGCTACATATCTTGAATAAGTATTACTCATCAAGCTTAATGTCAGCGATAGAGATATAAAAACTAATAGTATTCTAAGTTTTCTACTCATATACATATTCCTCCTTCTACAATTCTATTGTACAATTATTTACAAATGTTGGCAATCAAAAACGTAAACATTTTTTGTGAACTATGTAAATATATGTAAAGTTAAAAACATGTTTTGTAAAGCAGAAAAAGTATTATAAAATAAGGCTTTGCATATAATTAAGTGGTGATAATAATGCTATTAATTACGAAGTCAGTGTTTGTTATGATGTCTAGTTTTATATTGTCTTGTATCTTTGCTATATTTGTTATTCCCATTTTAAAAAGATTTGCTAATCAAAGCTTAAGCATATATTTACGAGATACGCATAAGAAAAAAGAACATACGCCAACAATGGGTGGAATTATTTTTGTTATTCCTACAATTATAGTTATGCTAATGTTATTGATGTTTAATAAAATTCATATGAGTTATAGTTTGTTAATTATGATAGTTGTTTTTTTAGGGTATTTTATGATAGGGTTTATTGATGATATGCTTATAGTTGTTAAGCATAATAATAAAGGTCTTAGTGAAGGTGCTAAATTATTGATGCAGTTAGTAATAGCAATAATCTTTTTTTATTTATTTATGCTAGCTGATAATGAACCTCTATTATGGATACATTCATTAGGTATTAAAATGTATATAGGGTGGTTTTACGGTTTATTTATTTTATTAGTATTAGTTGCTAGTAGTAATGCTGTTAATTTAACTGATGGCTTAGATGGATTAGCTGGAGGACTATCTTTTATAGCTATTCTTACTTTTGGTATTATTTCTTATAATACAGCATGGTTAGAAGGTTATGAAGAATTAGGACTTATGTGTTTTGCTTTATTAGGTTCATTACTTAGTTTTTTAGTTTTCAATGTTAATCCAGCTCGTATTTTTATGGGAGATACAGGCTCACTAGCACTTGGAGCTTTTTTAGGTAGTATCGCTATTCTTACGCGTCATGAATTATTACTTGTTTTAATAGGTATAGTGTTTGTTATAGAAACATTAACATGTGTTATTCAAAGATTTTATTATAAATTAACACATAAAAGAATATTTCCAATGACACCAATTCATCATACATTTGAAAAGATGGGATGGAATGAAGTTAAAATTGTTCGTTTTTTTTGGTTGATTGGTCTTGTTGCTAGTATGATTGCTTTAATGTATGGGGTATGGTTATGAAATTTGATAAGAAACTCTTTTTTTCTATTTTAATTATTAGTATTTTTGGCGTTATTATGATATATTCAGCAAGTTATATATGGGCAGAATATAAATATAATGATCCATTCAAATATGTTAAAAATCAAGGTTTATTTTTAATAATTGGAATATTCATGATGTTATTTATTAGTAAAATTGATTATAAAAAATATTATGATAAAGCTAATATTCTTTTATTAGGATGTATGTTGTTATTAGTTTTAGTTTTAATACCAGGTGTAGGAACAGTTAGAAATGGTAGTAGAAGTTGGTTTGGGATAGGTAGTTTTGGTATTCAACCTAGTGAGTTTACTAAATTAGCTCTTATTATTTTTACATCTAAATATTTAACTCGTAATGAAACTTTAATGAAAAATTTTAAAAAAGGTATTTTACCTATATTAGGGCTAACATTATTTATCTTTGGACTTATTATGTTGCAGCCTGATTTTGGAACAGGTAGTATTTTAGTTATGAGTATTATGGGGTTACTATATGTAGGTGGGGTAGACTTTAAATTTTTTTTAAAAATAGGAATATTAGGAGTAGGTGGAATAGTTGGTCTTATTGTTGCAGCTCCTTATCGTTTAGCGCGTATTTTATCATATTTAAATCCATGGAGTGATCCGTTAGGCAGTGGATTTCAAATTATTCAAAGTTTATATGCGATTGGCCCTGGTGGTTTGTTTGGTATGGGCTTTTTAAACTCAAGACAAAAACATTTTTATCTTCCAGAACCACAAACTGATTTTATCTTTAGTATTATTAGTGAAGAATTTGGTTTTTTAGGTATCTTAATCATATCAATTTTATTTTTAACAATTATTTATAGAGGTTTTTATATTTCACGTCATACAGATGATTTATTCGGTAAATATATTGCCTTTGGGATAACATTTCAACTAGCATTTCAAACAGTTATGAATCTAATGGTTGTAACAGGTATAATACCAGTAACAGGTGTAACACTTCCATTTCTAAGTTATGGAGGATCTAGTTTATTAATTACATTGTTTGGTATGGGAATTCTTTTAAATATTAGTAGAAATAATAAATAAAAATCAAGCATTATGCTTGATTTTTTTAAATAATTGCAGTATTAATTTTAACTTCATATTGATTGTTCATTTCTCCAACTAAGAATTTTATTTCATAAGCTGTAGACCAATTAAATGCGGCTGGAATTGTTAAAACTTTGTTATTGAATGTTATATTTTGTGGTAATACAAAGTTAGCAACGACAGGAACATCTGGAGTAGTTGTAAATACTATATCAGTTGCTTCTTTTGTACCAGTAAATAGATATTCATGATTAACTATTTCTGTTATTGTTCCACCCAATTCATTAGTTAATGTTAATTCTACTGTTGGTGTAACATCGATACATCCTTCACATAGGCAATTATTAAATAATTCTAATTTACCTTGTAAAATAGTTTCTAAACGCGTAATTGAATTTACCATTGCTTGAACAGAACTATTAACTTTTAATAATTCATCCTTTATTCCTCCTTGTTATAAACAGAATTTATAAGCATACTGATAATACATGGTATTGAAAAAGTAATTAATAGTTTGTTAATCTTTTCAGTACCTAAATTTAATTCTTTCATAAAATTCTCCCTTCTTTTTGTAACAGAAGTCATTTTAGCACAAAAAAATTTTTATGTAATAGCAAATTTAAAAAAAGTAAAATTTGTGTATACGATGTTATTAATAATGCTTTAGACATGATATAATACAGATGGTGATTTGATGGAACTTTCAAAAGAAGATAAGATGTTAATTGCTCGTATATTAGAAGATTTAAAAAAAGATAAACCAACATTCTTTTTAGATCCAAGAGAGTGTAAGTTATTAATACCTTATTTAAATAAAAGCAATATACTATATCAAATATATAAGCCATATAATGACGCTAATAAAATGATATTTTATGTTAATAGAGAACCAAATATTATTTTATTAGAAATAGTTTCGAAAGGAATACTTACGCATTCCAAGATATTAGGAAGTATTTTAAGTGAAGCAATTGATGTTCATTTAATAGGTGACATTATAGTTAGTGATAAATATTATTTTTATACAACTTTAGAAGGGGCTAGAATATTAGAATATAGTCTTAAGAAAATAGGGCGTGAAAATATTAGTTTAGTTAGAAGGAATATATCTTTACTAAAAGATTATGAACCTAATTATGATTATCTTAATCTTAAAGTTGATAGTTTAAGACTTGATCTAGTAATTTCTAAATTACTTTCTAAAAGCCGTAGTCAAGTTAAAGAATTAATTAATAATGGGGAAGTAATTCTTAATTATGAGGTATTAAAAAATGGAAGTTATGGATTAAAAGAAAACGATGTTTTTAGTATTAGAAGACATGGAAAATATAAATATCTAGAAATTAGTAATACAACAAAACGTAATAGTTTAATTATTAAATTACAAAAATATTGCTAATAAATAGTTTTTGTGATATATTAAATACATATTAATTGTTTGTTTGAAGGAGTATATATATTGATTTAGATAGAGAGCTAATGGTTGGTGGAAATTAGTTAATAGATATATAGAAGACATTAAACGTTAAATAAACGTATATCTGCGTTAAAGATTTGAGTGCATAGATTCTATGAAATAAGGTGGTACCGCGAAATTCGTCCTTATATTTATAGAATTTTTTTAATTTTTAGGAGGTTAGAAAATGAAAAAATATAATAATGGAAACTTTAATATTAAAAATGTTGGTGAAGAAGTAGAGTTATATGGATGGGTAGCTAAAAAAAGAAATTTAGGTGGTTTAATTTTTATTGATTTAAGAGATCGCAGTGGGATTATTCAATTAGCTATAAGACCAGAAAATAATAATTATGCTTTAGCTGAAACATTAAAAAGTGAATATGTTATTAAAGTAAATGGTACAATTGTTGAAAGAGAAAGTAAAAACCTAAATATACCAACAGGAGAAATTGAAGTAGATGTAACTAATTTAGAAATTTTAAATACAAGTTTAGATTTACCATTCACTCTTACAGATACAACAGCTTTAGAAGATACAAGACTAAAATATCGTTATTTAGATTTAAGACGTGATGAAATAAAAAGTAAAATTGAAACACGTCATAAAATCACTTTCGCTATTCGTGATTTTTTAAATAAAGAAGATTTTTTAGAAATTGAAACACCAATTTTATGTAAAAGTACTCCAGAAGGAGCTAGAGATTACTTAGTACCTTCAAGAATATTTAATGGTAAATTCTTTGCATTACCACAATCACCACAAATTTTTAAACAATTATTAATGGTAGGTGGTATGGAAAAATATTTCCAAATTGCTAAATGTTTCCGTGATGAAGATTTACGTGCTGATCGTCAACCAGAATTTACGCAAGTGGATATGGAAATGAGCTTTGTTGATGAAGATGATGTAATGAATCTAACAGAAAGATTAATTGCGCATATCTTTAAAGAAGTTAAAAATATTGATATTAAACTACCACTAAGACGTATGAAATATGATGATGCTATAAGTTTATACGGAAGTGATAAACCAGATTTAAGATTTGATATGCCTATTTGCGATATTACAGAAATATTCAAAAATACTGAGTTTACTATTTTTAAAGATGTATTATCTAATAATGGTATTATTAATGCTTTAGTAGTTAAAAATAGTGCAGATAAATTTTCTAGAAAAGATTTAGATCATCTAACTGATTTTGTTAAAACATATAAAGCTAAAGGACTCGCTTATTTAAAATTTAATGAAGAATTTACAGGAAGTATTGTTAAGGTTGTTAAAGAAGAAGAACTAAACGCTTTAAAAGAAAAATTAAATATTACTAATAATGATTTAGTTTTAATTATTTCTGATAAATATAGTGTTGTTAAACAAGCCTTAGGTGCTTTAAGATTATATCTAGGTAATAAATTAAATTTAATAAGTGATAATTATGAATTATTATGGGTTGTTGATTTTCCTTCATTTGAATATAGTGAAGAAGAAGGACGTTATGTAGCTTGTCACCATCCATTTACGGCACCTAAAGATAGTGATATTGACAAATTGTTAACTGATAAAGCCCATTGTTACTCAAAAGCATATGATATAGTTATTAATGGATATGAAGCAGGTGGAGGATCTATTCGTATTCATAATCAAGATGTTCAAAGTAAAATGTTTGAAGCATTAGAGCTAACTGAAGAACAAATTAAAGATAAATTTGGTTTCTTTGTTGAAGCTTTAAAATATGGGACACCTCCACATGGTGGACTTGCTTTAGGATTAGATCGTTTAGTTATGTTATTAACTAACACAGATAATATTCGTGATGTTATTGCTTTCCCTAAAACAGCTAGTGCATCTGATTTAATGAGTGAATGCCCTAATGTAGTTGATAGTAAACAATTAGATGAATTGGGGATTAAAATTAAATAAAATAAAAAGGGTTAGTTTTCACTAACTCTTTTATCATGTTCTACTTTAGAATAAATACATCCACAATAATCTTGACGATATAAATTATATTCATGAGACAATTCAATACTTCTTTTATAACCATTTTTCTTTTTTAAATCAGTATATAAGTATTTAACTTGATATTTTTGTTCTAACTCTTCACCAATTTCATTAATCCAGGTGGCATTTTTATAAGGACTAATTGATAAAGTTGTCGTAAAGTAATCAAAACCTTTTTGTTTAGCTACTAAAGCCGCTTTTTCCATACGTAGTAGGTAACACTTATAACAACGAATATCTCCTTCTTTTAAGTTTTCTAAACCACGTGCCATATCATAGAAAATTTTTGGTTCATAATTAGTTTCAATAAGATTAACAGGATTTTTCGTTTTTAATTTCTTAATAAATTCTTTTTGTTCATTTTGACGTTTAATAAATTCTTCTTCGGGATATATATTAGGATTGTAATAAAGAATAGTAATTTTAAAATATTTAGATAAATATTCTAAAGTATAGCTACTACATGGTGCACAACAACTATGTAAAAGTAGTGTAGGTGTTATATTTTCTTGTTCAATATTAGTAAGAATATTATCTAATAATGCTTGATATTTTTTCATTTTTTTCCTCCATGTACCTTTTTTCAAAATTATTTGCTTCTTTAAATTGTTCTTTTATATATGTTGGAATATTATTCTTATTATAAATATAATCGTGATCAAATATGACTAAATCATTAATTTTAGTATTTTTTAAATTAGGGGTATTTGGAATACCTAGAAATTCTTTTCCTAAATCACTAATATTTTGATAACCATGGGTATTTTCTAATACTAGACGTCCTATATTATTATTACGTGGATCAGCCCAATAATAACCTTCTTCATATAATTGTTTCCATACTTGATAAGTATCATTTGCAGTAATATTTTTAGTATCAACTAAATTAGCAACAGATACTCTAAAGTTTATATCTTTAAAATTTTTGATAAAATTAGGTACTAATGGCATACTATAATTGATAATATTTTTATCATCTTTAGCGTTACCAAAAGTAATTATTTTATTACCGATTTTAAAACTATCAGTAAATTTACCACTACTAAGATAGTGAATATTAGAATCAATTTTTTCATTCTTTGCTAGAGATACTAAGTCATTAATAACGCATTCACAAAAATTTATGTAAAAAGGATCATCATAAATATTTATATAATGTTTACGTTCTAAAGCATTATAAATACCAATTTTCATGTAATAGTTATAATCAATATTTTCTTTTTTACAAAGCATGTCTTCTAATTGTTCTAAATAACCTCGTTGAGCAGTTTGTAATAACATCATCTCTTCGTAACTAAGCATAATAGGCCTCCTTAAACCAGAGGTATTATATCACATATTAAAAAAAAGTTAAAATTAGAAAATTCATGTTATAATTTAATTAGAGGAGGTATTTTATATGAATTATTTTCCTATTAATATTAAAACCGAATATAGTTTACTTAATAGTATGATTCGTATTCCTGATTTAATTGATTTTGCTAAAGAAAATAATATAGATACACTAGCCATTTGTGATAATAACATGTCAGGTGTTATGGAATTTATTAATAGTTGTTCTAAAAATAATATTAAGGCTATTGTTGGTTTAGAAGTTATTATAGATAAAATGCCTCTATCTTTATATGCAATGAATTATGAGGGCTATCAAAACTTATTAAAACTTACAACTATTCAGTCTAAAGAAGAAGTTACTATTTCTGAATTAACTAAATATAGTTCTAATTTAGTTGCGATAGTACCTTATGAAAGTATGAGTAATTATGATACATATAATAAAATATATGAATATATTTTTAAAGGTTACAGTACTTTAGAAGAAAGAAATAATTTAAGTGGTAATTTAATTTATAATCGTTCTATTAATTATTTAAAAGAAGAAGATAAAGTTTATTTCCCATATCTTGAAGCTATTAGAAAAGGTATTAAAATAGAAGAAGTTATTAATGATCCTTTAGAACACTTTATAAGTAAACATGATTATGATTTAGATAATTTAGATAAATTTAAAAATTTATGTAATTTAAGTTTACCTAAAAATCCTATTTTACTTCCTATTTATGAATGTCCTGATAATATGGATAGTACTAAATATTTAAGATATTTATGTAAAGAAGGCCTTAAAAAACATTTTGGTAGTATGGTTTCAAAAGTTTATATTGATCGTTTGAAATATGAATTAAGTATTATTGAAAAGATGGGTTACTGTAATTATTTTTTAGTTGTTTCTGATTATGTTAAATATGCTAAAGAACATGGCATTTTAGTAGGTCCAGGCCGTGGTAGTGCAGCAGGATCTTTAGTTTCTTATTGTTTAGATATTACAACAGTCGATCCTTTAAAATATAATCTTTTATTTGAACGTTTTTTAAATCCTGAACGTATATCGATGCCTGATATCGATATTGATTTTGAATATAATAGAAGAGAAGAAGTAATAGATTATTGTGTAAAAAAATATGGCTTAAAGAAAGTTGCTGGTATTATTACTTTTGGAACACTAGCTGCTAAACAAGTTATTCGTGATGTTGCTCGTACTTTAGATATTAATTTAAAAGTAGTTGATAAAATATGTAATATGTTAGATCCTAAACTATCTTTAAATGCTAATTATAAAAATAATATTAACTTACAAAATTATATAAAAGGAGATAGTGAGTTATTAAAATTATATAAGATTGCTCTTAATTTAGAAGGTTTAAAACGCCATACTAGTATTCATGCAGCTGGTATTGTTATGTGTAAGTATGATTTAGATGATGTTATACCACTCGTTTATAATCATGAAAATTTCTATCTTACCGGTTATTCTATGGAATACTTGGAAAGTTTGGGTTTACTTAAAATGGATTTTCTAGCTTTAAGAAATTTAACTTTAATAAGTGATGTTATAAATGATTTAAATTTAAATGGTATTAATCTTACTTTTGATACTATTCCTATGAATGATCCTAAAGCTATTAATGTATTTACGACTGTTAATACCATTGGCATTTTTCAATTTGAATCAACAGGTATGATGAATTTTTTAAGAAAGTTTAAGCCTAATTCTTTTGAAGAAATAAGTGCGGCTATTGCTTTGTTTAGGCCAGGACCTATGAAAAATATTGATACTTTTATTAAACGTAAAAGAGGCTTAGAAACTGTTGATTATTTAGATATATCTTTAAAACCTATTTTAGAAAGTACTTATGGTATTATGATATATCAAGAACAAATTATGCAAGTAGCTAATGTGATGGCTGATTATTCTTTAGGTGAAGCCGATGTTTTAAGAAAAGCTATTAGTAAGAAAAAAGAAAGTGTTTTAAAAGAAGAACAAGTTAAGTTTATTAATCGCAGTATTAAAAAAGGTTATAGTGAAGAGTTAGCAACGAAAGTATATAATTTAATATTAGAATTTGCATCTTATGGATTTAATAGAGCCCATTCTATTGCATATTCAGTTATTGCTTATAAAATGGCTTATTTAAAAGCATATTATCCAGCTTATTTTATGAAAGCCTTATTATCTATGGTAATAGGTAGTGAAATAAAAACTAAAGATTATATTTATGAATGTAAATTAAATAATATTAAAATTATTAAACCAGATATTAATCTTAGTACCGATTCATATCAAGTATTAAAAGAAGGAATTATTTATCCTTTAACTGGTATTCATAATGTTGGCACTAGTAGTGTTAAAACAATTTTAGAAAAACGCGCAAAAGGTAAATTTCAAGATATATATGACTTCATAAGTAGATGTTATGGTAAGAGTATTAATCGTAAAACATTAGAATCTTTAATTGATGCCGGTGTATTTAATAGTTTTAATTTAAATAGAAGAACGTTGCATCATAACTTAGATGTTATCATTAATTATGGCGAATTAATTCATGATTTAGATCCATCTTTAGTTGAAAAACCACTTATCGAAGAGTTAAGTGAATTTACAAGTAGAGAATTAATGCAACTAGAATTAGATACGTTTGGTTTTTATTTATCTAACCATCCTGTAACTGAATATAGATTGAAAAATCCTGGAACAATTACAATTGACAACATTAAAGATTATTTTAATAAAAATATTAATCTAATATGTCATATTGATAAACTAAAGAAGATTAATACTAAAAACAATGATACTATGGCTTTTATTACGGGAAGTGATGAAGCTAATAAAGTAGAAATAGTTTTATTTCCGAAGACATACGAGATGTATCCTAATTTAGGCATTGGTGATATTATTTTAGTTAATGCCAAAGTAGAAAAACGTTTTGATAAATATCAATTGATTGTTCAAAATTTAAAAATATTAAATGAGTCCTAGACTCATTTTTATATACAAAAAAAGAACGGTTCCCCCTGAGAACCGCTCCTATAAAAGAATAAAAAGGGGTTGGCTAGTGTGATACTAGCACCAATTCGCCTAATTCGAATTGGTACTTGTTATATTAATCGTAAAATGTCGATTTGTCAAGTATTTTGTTGCATATTTTTTAAATAAAGTTGAAAAGCAAACGTGTGTTTGGTATAATTAAGTAGGATGTGATGTTACATGCTAGAAAATATAAAAGGTTTAGGTCCTAAAACTTTAAAAATATTAAATAATCATAATATAAATAATATTAGCGATTTAGTAAATTTTTATCCATTTAAATATAATATTATTAGTCGTAGTAAAGAATTAATTGATGGAGAGGTTATTACGATTGATGGGGTACTAGAAAGTAATGCAAATGTTTTTTATTTCAAGAAATATAAAGACCGCATGACTTTTAAATTAAATATTGGTTATAAAATACTAAATGTTTCCATTTTTAATCGTGGTTATTTAAAAAGTAAATTATTAGCAGGGACTAATGTTTATATTATAGGTAAATATGATCAAAAAAAAGAAAGTGTAACAGCAACGGATATTTACTTTGGTATGCTTTCTGATTATCCAATTATTGAACCTATATATCATAATATAAATGGTATAAGTAATAAACAATTAAAAACATTTATAAATGATGCATTAACTTTATACCATGAAAACCAACTATTACCAGAATGGGTAATAGATAAATATCATTTTCCAGATTATCAAGTAGTACTTAAAAATATTCATAATCCTAGTAATGAGCAAATTTTAAAACAAGCTATTAACTATATTAAATATGAAGAGTTATTTTTATTTACTTTAAAAATTAATTATTTAAAGCAAGAAAAAGATAAAATGCCTGGTTTAAAAAGAGTCGTTGATTATGAAAAAATAGAAACATTTGTAGATAAATTACCTTTTGTTTTAACACCTGATCAAATGGCTTGTATTAAAGATATATATAATGATTTAACTAAGCCAACACGTATGAATAGATTAGTTCAAGGAGATGTTGGTAGTGGTAAAACAATTGTTTCTTTTATTGCCATGTATATTAACTATTTAGGTGGCTATCAAAGTACCTTGATGGCACCAACAGAAATTCTAGCTCGTCAACACTATCAAAATTTAGTTAATTTATTTAAAGATACGAATATTAAAGTAAGTATTTTAACAGGTAAGACAACTGCTAAAGAGAAAAAACAAATTATTAAAGAGTTAGAAAACGGTAATATTGATATTATTATTGGAACACATGCTTTATTAAGTTCAAATATTAAATTTGCTAATTTAGGTTTGGTTATTACTGATGAACAACACCGTTTTGGAGTTAATCAAAGAAGTATTTTAAAAAATAAAGGAACAACACCAGATATTTTATATATGAGTGCGACACCAATTCCTAGAACATATGCCTTAACTTTATATGGCGATATGGATGTATCAAATATTCATACGATGCCTAGTGGTAGAAAACCAGTGATAACGCATGTAAAACAAAATAAAGATATTAAAGAAGTTTTAGAAGCCATGTTAGGAGAATTAAAAAAAGGACATCAAATATATGTTGTTGTACCAATGATTTTAGAACAAGAAGATAGTGATTATACAAGTATTAATGAAATGTATGATAATATGCAAAAAGCTTTTGGTAAATATTATAATTTAGGTTTATTACATGGTAAGATGAAAAATCAAGAAAAAGAAGATATTATGCAAAAGTTTAAAAATAATGAAGTTCAAATCCTTGTAAGTACAACCGTTATTGAAGTAGGTGTAGATGTTTATAATGCGACCATGATAGTTATATTTAATAGTGAACGTTTTGGTTTATCAACAATTCATCAATTACGCGGCCGTGTAGGAAGAAATGCTTTAGATAGTTATTGTTATTTAATAAGTGATAAAGAAACTGAACGATTACATGTTTTGGAAACTACTAATGATGGTTTTAAAATTAGTGAAGAAGATTTTAAATTAAGAGGTAGTGGCGACTTATTTGGTTTAAGACAAAGCGGTGACATGGTCTTTAAAATGGCTGATATTAAAAGAGACTTTAATATCTTAATGCATGCTAAAGAAGATAGTTTAGAATATTTAAATAGTAGTGAATATAAAGGAAGTAAATTAGAAAAAATTGTCTTTGAAAATAGACAACTAGACTAATTTGACAAAATTCTAGACACTGATATAATTATAGTAGCGTGATAATAAGAATCGCGCTTTAAATCTTTCACGTTTTAATGTGAATTGATTTAAAACCCCCTGGGCTAGACTTTTTAGTCTAGTCTTTTTGTATAAAAAGATAGATAAATTATAATAAATAGTGTATAATTAAATTAAGAAAAGAGGGATATGATGAAAAAGAAAATATTGTTAGGTGTCGGTATTGTTGTTTTAGTTTTTGCTGGTATTGTTGGTTATATGGTTGTATCAGATTTAGGTCAAGAAGATAAATTAAAAGAAGAATTAAATAGTTTAAATGAACTTGTAAATGCTGATAACATAGATTTGGATCTTATTTATGAAAGACTTGATCGTACTGTTACCAAAGGTGATTATGCTAAAGTTGAAAAATCATTTAAAACTTATTTAAAAGATAGTTTTGATAATAGTATTGAAATAGTTAATCTATTAAATGATGAACGTATTACTACTAGTCTAACAGCTACTAATTATGTAGAAGATGGACCAGATTTTATTAATACAAAAGTTTATTTAACTGAAACTAAAACCAAATTAGAGGAATGTAAAACTAAATATCAAGAATTTTTAACTTATGATAAAGTAATGTCATATATAGAAGATAAAAATTTAGATAGTTATTATATTGATTTATACAAAAATGAATATGTTGGTGATATGGATAATACTATTGCCGAAGATGATGAAATGGTTACATCAATAAATGAAATTATAGAATTATTAAATAATACTGAAGAAATTATTGATTTTTTAATTGCTAATAAAGGTAGTTGGAATGTTGAAGGAGAAAACATCAACTTTGATACTAATGCTTTAGCCGAACAATATGATGTTTTACTAAATAAGTTGTCTTAAAAAGAAATTGAAAAATTTCTTTTTTTAATTTTTTAAGCAAAATAGATATATATTGTGTATAATAAAGATAAATGCAACTTAATTTATACAAAAAACAACCAAAAAGTGGTAGTGCGCAACCGGTAGAATTTTATAAAATGGTCTTGTAAAGGAGATAAGAATATGAATAATAATTTTTCAGATAATTTAAAAAAGATTAGAAAAGATAATAATCTTTCACAAGAACAATTAGCAGAGGAATTAGGTGTTTCAAGACAAGCTATTTCTAAATGGGAGTCAGGAACATCATATCCCGAAATGGATAAGATAATCCAAATGTGTAATAAGTTTAATTTAAATATAGATGACTTATTAAATAAGGATATTACTGAGATTAAAGGTGAAGAAAAAGTTAAAAACAATATAAACAAATATGTAGATGATTTTTTAAATTTTATAACAGATACAATTAATTTATTTTCTAATATGAGTTTTAAAAGTAAGATAAAATGTTTATTTGAACAATGTGTAATAGGATTTATTTTAATAATACTTTTAACATTAGGATTTGGTTTTTATCAAATTATTCTTGCAAATACGCTTGAGGCAATTTTACCATATACTATATTTCGTATCTTAATTTCTATTTTAAATAGTATATATTTATTTTTTGCTGTAATTTTTTCCCTTATTGTTTTAACACATATATTTAAAACACGTTATTTAGATTATTATTTGAAAATTAAAAATAATATATCTGAAGAAGATTGCGGACCTACTCAAAAGGAAGATAATAATAAAATATTATTTAAGAAAAATGAAAATAAAATAATAATTAGAGATCCTAAAAATAGTGAATATAGATTTATTAATGATTTATTTAAATTTATTATAGGTATAATTAAAATATTTGCTTTGTTCTTTAATTTATTCTTATGTTTTATTTTAGTAATGTTGTTTGTAGGAGTTATTTTTACTTTTTCTATAGTAAAGACAGGTATTTTCTTCTTAGGAATTGTAATCTCTTTATTAGCGCTTGCCACTTTAAATATTATTGTTATCTTATTTTTATTTAATTTTATTTTCAACCGTCAAAGTAATAAAAAAAGAATGATATGGTCGTTTATTATAGCTTTAGTTATTCTAGGAAGTGGGATTGGGTTATCTTTACTTGGAAGTTTGAAATTTGAGATTGTAAAAGATTATGATAGTGATCTATATTCTACAAAAATAGAACATTTACCTATGAAAGATGATTTGTTTTTTAGAGCTTATAATTTAGATATTTTATATATTGAATCTGATAATGAAGATATAATGTTAGAATATACAATTAGAAATAATTGTTCACTTTCTATTAGTTCATTTAATGATTATGATACTTTGTTAACTAGTTATTGCCGTAATGAATTAGAGACTTTTAAAATTATTATTGATAAAATCAATGATTATGAAATTATAGATTTTACAGATAATATTTCTGATATAAAAATATATACTACTAAACAAAATATTGAAAAAATAAAAATAAATGAAAATAAATATTATGCCCAATAATAATTTGAAAAGATAGAATTTTCTATCTTTTTTGTTATCTCATGTTAAGAAAAAGGGCATTTTTGCTCACAATTGTGGTAGATATTGCTTGTTGTATGTTATATAATGGTATTGATGATTGTTATGAGTTTAGGAAATAATTTAGTTAAAGCAAGAAAGAAAAAAGGTTTATCACAAGAAGAAGTGTCCTTTAAATTAAATGTTAGTAGACAAACTATATCAAAATGGGAACTAGATGAAACTATTCCAGATATTTATGCAAGTAATAAATTAGCTAAGTTATATAATGTTAAATTAGAAGAATTAGTGGAGAATAATAGTGATATGCAAGAAATAGAAGAAATAATTAAAAATACTAATGAAGAAAATCAAGCTAAAGTAGATTGGACTAAAGCTTGGAGTAAAAAATATCCTGTTTTAGGAACATATCAAAAAGTTGTAGATATTCCTACTTATGCTAAAGAAATAAGAAAGTTATTAGAATCTTTAAAAGATGAATACCAATATAATGATTTAGATGCGATGTTAGTTTTAAAAGATATATTAGCGCATGAATGGAAGAATAACAAGAAATAAAATTATTATTGAATTAAAGACTAATGAAAATTAGTTTTTTTATTTATATTTAAAATGTCAAAATGAAAAATATTACATAAGTGTTGTTGATGTTGTTGGATTGATAACTGAAAGTAAAGATGGTAGAAAATATTGGAATAAGTTAAAACAACGATTGAAAGAAGAAGGAAATGAAATGGTGACAAATTGTCACCAGTTGAAATCGAGGCCTCAAGATGGCAAATATCGTTTAACTGATGTTACGGATATGGTAGGCATGTTTAAAATAAATGAATCTAATCTTGGAGAAAGAATTGTAACAAAAGATAATAGATTAAACTATCAATATATTGATGAAAAACAAATAGAAAATAAGTAATATATTAATTGGATAGAGAAATCTATCTTTTTTAGTGTATAATAAATATGGGAGGATTGTTATGGAAAAAGCTAAAGTATATTTTATAAAAGAAATAACAGAAGATAATGTTGTCAAGATTTATGAAGCATTAAATAAAGAATTGAAAGGCAAAGTTGCTGTTAAAGTGCATTCTGGTGAAGAAGGTAATCAAAATTATTTAAGACCAGAATTTATGAAAAAAATAATTGCAAGAGTAAATGGTACAGTTGTTGAATGTAATACTGCCTATGAAGGTGAACGTAATACAACTGAAAAACATAAAAAATTAATTAGTAATCATGGTTGGACGAAATATTTTAATGTCGATATTATGGATAGTGAAGGACCTGATTTAGAAGTAGATATTAAAGAAGGTAAAATGATTAAGAAGAATTATCTAGGTAAAAATATTAAAAATTATGATTCTATGTTAGTTTTATCACATTTTAAAGGCCATCCAATGGGTGGTTATGGTGGTGCTTTAAAACAATTATCTATTGGTTGTGCATCATCATATGGTAAAGCCTATATTCATGGAGCCGGTGAACCAGAAAAGATTTGGACAGCCGATCATGATAAGTTTTTAGCTTCAATGGCTGATGCGGCTAAAAGTGTTACTGATTTATTTAAAGATAATATTCTTTATATAAATATTATGTGTAATATGTCAGTCGATTGTGATTGCTGCGCGGTTGCGAAAGATCCATGCATGCAAGATATTGGTATTTTAGCAAGTACAGATCCAGTTGCCATAGATCAAGCATGTATTGACCTAGTATATAATTCTAATGATCCAGGCAAAGATCATTTAATTGAAAGAATTGAATCCAGAAATGGTCTTTATACAATTAAATGTGCTTATGATTTAGGTATTGGTAATCGAGAATATGAACTTATAAAATTAGATTAAAAAGGATAGATAAAATGTTAGAAAACAAGGTGGTTGTAATTACAGGTGGTACAAGAGGAATAGGGTTTGAAGTAGCTAAACTATTTAAAAAAAATAAAGCTGAAGTAATTATTTTTGGTTCTAAAGAAGAAACTGTATCTAAAGCTATAGAAAAATTAAATGCTATGAATCTAAATGTTAGTGGTTATTATCCTAACTTAAAAGATTATAGTTTGGTAGAAAAAACAATTAAAGATATTATTAGAAAATATGGTCATATTGATATTTTAATCAATAACGCAGGTATAACTTCAAGCAAAAAAATAGAAGATACGACTATAGAAGAATTTAATAATATCATGGATATTAATGTTAATGCCATGTTTTATATGATTAAAGCTATAGTACCATATATGAAAGAAAATAATGGTGGTGCTATTTTAAATACATCATCAATGGTTAGTATATATGGTCAACCTATAGGTGTAGGATATCCAACTAGTAAATTTGCTGTAAATGGTTTAACAAAATCACTTGCCCGTGAATTAGCACCATATAATATTAGAGTTAATGCAGTCGCACCTGGTATTATAAATACTGATATGGTTGCTAATTTACCTAAAGAAGTAATCGAACCACTAGTTAAAACAATACCATTAGGTAGAATTGGCAAACCTATTGATATCGCTAATGCCTTCTTATTTTTAGCTAGTGATAATGCTAGTTACATATCAGGAGAAATATTATCTGTAGATGGTTTAGCCAGAAGTTAAAACTAGAGAACAATCTCTAGTTTTTATATGGTATTAAAATTAAAAGTTATTGCAAATAAAATATAGTGTAAAATTTATATAATTTGCTTGACTTAAAGTTAACTTCAACTTGTATAATATAACTATAGGAGGAAAACATGACATATTCAATAGGTGAAGTTGCAAAAATGTTAGAAGTAGAACCATCAACTTTAAGATACTATGATAAGGTAGGAATATTTCCTAATATAAAAAGAATAAATGGTAGAAGAGTTTTTACAGATGATGATTTTAAATGGCTAAGAGTTCTTAAATGTATGAAAAAAATAAATATGCCCATTAAAAAGATTTGCGAATATGTTAAATTAGTTCAAAAAGGTGATGATACTTTAACTCAAAGATATCAAATGATATTAGAGCAAAAAGAAATTATAGCAAATGAAATAAAAGAATTAGAAAAATGTAATAAAGAGTTTGAATTTAAAGAATGGTATTATAAAACAGCAATCGAAGCAGGAACCGAAAAAGTCGTAGAAAAAGTTGTTTCTAATCATCCGACTTTGGATGTAGATATTGTTCCAGAAAATTTTAGAAAAGAGGAATATTAAAATGAATTTAATTAAAGAATGGGATAAAACATTTCCTAAAAGTGCAAAAGTAAATCACTCAAAAGTTATATTTAATAATAGATATGGAATTACATTAGTGGCAGATATGTATGTTCCTAAGGATGCCAAAAATAAATTACCAGCTTTAGCGGTATGTGGACCATTTGGGGCAGTTAAAGAACAATGTTCAGGTTTATATGCCCAAACTATGGCCGAAAGAGGATATCTAACAATAGCTTTTGATCCATCATTTACTGGTGAATCAAGTGGTATGCCAAGATGTGTGGCATCTCCCGATATTAATACTGAAGATTTTCAAGCCACTGTAGATTTTTTATCGACAAATGAATTAGTTGATTCAGAAAAAATAGGCATAATTGGTATATGTGGTTGGGGTGGTATGGCTTTAAATGTTGCAGCACTTGATACAAGAATTAAAGCTACTGTGTGCTCAACTATGTATGATATGTCAAGAGTTAATGCTAATGGTTACTTTGATGAAGAAGATAATGAAGACGCTAGATATAATAAAAAAGTTGCTATGAATAAGCAAAGAATAGAAGATTTTAAAAATAAAACATATTTAAAAGCTGGTGGTTGTCTAGAATTACCTGTACCAGATAATGTACCTTTTTTTGTAAAAGATTATTCTGAATATTACAAAGGTAGGGCTTATCATGTACGAAGTTTAAATTCTAATACAGGCTGGAATGTAACCGGATGTATTTCCTTTATGAATCAACCAATGTTAAAATATTCAAACGAAATCAGAAGTGCTGTATTAATAATTCATGGTGAAAAAGCTCATAGTTGTTATTTTAGTAAAGATGCCTATGCTAATATGATTAAAGATTCTAAGTATGTAGATAATAAAGAATTAATGCTTATACCTAATGCAGTTCATACAGATCTTTATGATAACTTAGATGTTATTCCTTTTGATAAGATTGACTCTTTCTTTAAAAACAATTTGAAATAATATGAAAAAACATATAATAATCATTTTAAGTATAAGTATTTTTATTATTTTACTATTCTTATTTAGCAATTTAAACTTTATAAAAAATAATCAAAATAATAATTTATTAGAAACGGAAAAAGAAGATGACAATCAAGATAATCAGGAAGGAGAAGAGAATATGAAAATAAATATAGTTGTTGGTAATAACTTATTTTCTGCAACTTTAGATGATAATGCTACATCTAGAAATTTTATTACTTTGCTTCCACTAGAAATCAATATGAAGGAACTTAACGAAAATGAAAAATATTATTATTTAGATCACAGTTTGCCAACTAATCCATATAATCCTAAAACAATTAATAGCGGAGATATTATGTTGTTTGGAAGCGATTGCCTAGTCTTATTTTATGAAACATTTGATACATCTTATAGTTATACTAAATTAGGTAGTATTGATAATTTAGATGGATTAAAAGAAGCTTTAGGTAATGGTGATATTATAATAAAATTCGAGTTACAAAATGCAAATAATTAAAATAAAATTCATATTAACATATCTATTTTATAAAATTATGAACTTAGACTAGAGAACACAATCTCTAGTTTTAATATTAGCTTTATGTTAAAATGTAAATAGGTGATATTATGGCAAAATTATTATTAATGATAATATTTCTGCTTTTTAGTCTTGGTTTTTCTGGAAGCTTTACTTTTTTTGTACAAAGTTTTCATGTTGCTTTTGGAATATTTAAAATGACAAATGATTTGTCGATTATTTTAACAGGCACTAAAATATTGGGTGTTATTTTAATAAGTGTAGCTACATATAAAATTGTAAAGATATTATTAAATAATATAGATATACCAAAAGGGAAATTAGGAAGTTCTATAGGTAAATGTTTATATTATTTTGTTAATCAATTTCTTTCTTTTTTTTGCTAATATTATTTCAAAAATTTAAGTTAGAGTATATTCGATGTCAATAAAATTGATCTAATTACAATATGAAATATATGCTATAATAAACAATATAACTTGATATAGGAGGATGTTATTATGTTTATACCTATTGTTCCATATGTAAAAGTATTAAACCAAACAGTTGTACATAGTGATACAGTATTAAATTTAAAAGATTTAGGAGATAATATTAAAGTAACAAGTATATCTGATGTAGATGAATTTTCTTTTGAAAAATGTTTAAAAAAAGTTTTGGAATCTAATCCAGGAGTTACTTTTAATACTATTCAATATTCAAAAGAAAATAAAAAAATATATTTTTATACAGATAGTGAAATATCAACTAAAGAATGGGAAGAAAGTACAATAATTCTTCGTAAACCTTTATCTTCACCATCTAGTATCTTAGAAGAAATTAAAAAAGTTTTAAATATGGATGATATCAAAGATGATAAATGTATTTCACTTTATGATGTTTATACTTTGATGAAAAAGAAATATGCTAAATTTGAATCTATGAGTAGAGATTATGAACTTGAAAGAATTATTTTACAAAAATATAATGAACTAAATACCAGTTTGAGATTTAGCTTTGATTATAAAAATAAAGAATTGAAAATTACTTTTTATTATCTACATTTTGAGCCTAAGACAATAGTTTTTGCCAAAAATAATGATGATCTATACATAAAAGGAGGTTCTTTTTATGATGATATTTTAGTTTATTTTGGAAAAGAGATAATGCAAAAATATGATGAATTTATGAAATATGAAGATTATATTAAGCAAAATAATTATAGTATTCATGCTATAATTCAAGATTTTTAGTTGCTGTAAGTTGGTATGATGTGTCTATATTTGTTAAAAAAAGTTTATATTCTCTTTTATATGAATTTGAATTGAGTTTGCTTGCGCATAACGATAACGGAAATAAATATAATTATAAATGTAATTCTCAGATGGTATCAAGTGTTATTTATGGTAATGAAGATAAAATATTTAAAAAAATATTTATCAAAATAGAAGATTGTCC
The DNA here is from genome assembly GCA_944358325.1 of uncultured Bacilli bacterium. Classification (GTDB taxonomy): domain Bacteria; phylum Bacillota_I; class Bacilli_A; order RF39; family UBA660; genus CALVXF01. Next base: position 18,919 of record CALVQV010000003.1, on the reverse strand, counting down.
AAAATGGAGTAGAGAAGCTTTATATGAACTTAGAAATAATCAACTACTAGAACAAGCAAAATTGGAAGAAGAAAGAAAACATAAAGAAAAAAGAAAAGAAAAAATACTTGCCATAAAAAGAAAGATATTTCCTTTTTGGGATAAATGATAAAGAATATATTGAGTATATATCCCCCTGAAATCCCGTCAGAAATGGCGGGATACTTTGTTTATAAGGGCTTTATGCCATTTGATATATGTACTAGGTACCCAAATAGGTACCCATTTTAATTTAGTTTGTCGATAATGTTTACAATTTCATTCATTTGATTTTTAAATAGATGAGAATAAGTGTTTAAGGTCTCATCTATTTTTGTATGCCCTAAATACTTTGCAACTACATTTATTGTTGCACCACTATTAATTAAAAGTGATGCGCAACTATGTCTAAAATCGTGTATTCTAATTCGTTTAACTTCTGCTAACTCACAATTTTTATTTTTTCTATGTCTTAGTTTTCCGTTAGTAATTGGATCGGTATCGCCAAATAAATACCAGTCATCATTAAAACCATAATGTTTTTTTGAAACTTCATATAATTTTTTCATATCTTCAACTAATACTTTAGGCATTGGGATATTTCTTATACTAGATTTTGTTTTAGGTGTTGTTACAATATAAGGCTTCTTTTCATCGCCTTGAGTAGCAACAATATTTTTATTAATACTTAAATATTGATTATCAAAATCTATATCTTTCCAAGTAAGACCTCTAAGTTCACCACGACGAAGTCCACAATAATATAAAGTTTCAAATAATGTTTTAAATAAAATATCTTCTTCTACAGAAATAAATTTTTTAAATTCATCATAAGTAAAAAATAACATTTCTTTAGGCATTTCATTTGGATCAGTAAAATTAGTCATTTTATTATAGGTTGCAGTAAAGTTAAAATTATACCATTTAGTAGCAAAGTTTAATAATTCTTTAAAAAATTTAAATAGATGATTTTTATGATTAGTAGTATATCCATAAGAATTTATTTGCTTTTTCCATTTTTCAAAGTGTTCAATATTAAAATCTTTTAATTTAACATTATCTAAGTCTTTGAAAAACTTTTCTCTGTCACGATAAGTCTTTAGAGTAGTATATTTTACTTTGTCTTCTTTATAAGCATAGAATAGAGTATATAAATCTTTAAAAGTCATATTACGATCTTTATCGCTTCTTTCACTATTAATAGTTAAAAACTCTCTTTCGGCTTTTAATGCTTCAGTTTTAGTGAAAAATTTCTTTGATTTATATTTTCTTCTACTACCATCTAAATTTTTAACATAGTCATAAAATATCCATTTACGACCATCTTTTGTCCATTCATTTTTATCTAATAATTTAACTGCCATAATTTTCCTCCTTATCAGAATTATTGCTATTACTTACTGAAAAAATATCATTAGTAAGTATTTCTAGAGGTTCCTTATATTTAGCAGTATATAGTCTTTCTGTTGCAGTCCTTTTACATTCTATAAACAATCCCAATCTCTCTAATTCTTCTTTATTACTCGAAATTAATTTACCTAAAACAGGTGGAGTAATAAATAAATTTAATTTACTAACCATTTCAGAAATAGTAAAAGTAAATTCCTTTTTATTAATCGCATATTTTAAAAATTGAATTAAATTTGGATTAAGGGTTTCTTTTGATTCTTCATCAATTATTAGTGTTAAGTTATTATTTCTTTTCAGTACGTAATCTTTACTTGGATAATCTCTACTTTCATATCTTAAATAAAAGGTTGATTTAATATTTTCATCTTGTTTTAAGGCAAGTTTACCATCTACGCAAGTATCTATAGCAGTACTTCCTAAAGATTTTCCTTTACGATTTAAATGATGAACAATAATGATAGAAACTTTATAATCATTACATAATTTACGAAGTTGTGGAAATATTTTTTGACTCATATCTTGATAATTGTTTAAATCGTAATAACTTCCAAAGTTTATTCCATTAAACATATCAATAAATACTAATTTTCCATTATATTTTTCTTTAAATTCACTTATTTCTTTTTCTACTTTTAATATACTTATATGCGTCATATTGTCTTCTGGAAAAGTATATAAGAATTTATTTTCTTCTAAATTACATTTCATAAAATTAATACGACTAATAGTTTCTGATGGATTCATTTCAGTGCTTAAATATAATACTGATGTTTTATTAGTATTTAAATTTAAGAAGGGAATACCATTGCAAACCGAATTAGCAATTTGAAGGGCAAGAGCAGATTTACCAACTTTTGCTTCTCCAAGCAAGCAGTATAAACCATTTTCTCTAATCATATTTTCAATTATATAATTAATATCGACAATACTATTTTTTAATTCTTCAATTGTTTTCATTTATAATTCCTTTCTATAATTTTTCTTTAGCCATCTTTTCTAAATAATTGATGTTTATTTTAAGTTTATTGACTACTTCAATCATTGGTAATCTATTATTTGGTAGAGTATAACCTTTATTTATTAGATCATTTTTTATTTCTCTTCTAAGTTTAACTGCATTATTTTTACCTATTTCAGCAAGTTTCATTAAATCATCAAGATTACACCATTGCTTTGAAATAAGTTTTAAAGTTTCTCTAGCATCCATATAAACTATCCTCCTTTCGTTTAGACTCTAGATATAAATATATCTATGTACAATGATTACCAACTAAAGAAAGAAATTATATTGTGAGTAATACTCACAATTAAATAATATCATTTATTATTAATTAATGTCAATACTTTTTGTGAGTTTTAATCACAAAAACATTGTTGAATAATCTTATTTATGGTAAAATTAATATAGAAAAGCAAAAAGAGGTGTAACTGATGAATAAAAAAGAAAAATTAAAATCACTAATAGAAAAAGGAAAAGAACTGCTTGATAATACAAGTGGAAAAGATGATCCAAAATTTAGTGCATGGAATACTTCAATTATTAGATTTATGGAAAGAGAATTTGGTTCTGATAACACTGATACTAACAGACTAAAAAATAGATATTATTATCCAACTGCTTTAGTAATTGGTTCAGATAATAGTGAAACTATTTATAGAAAATATAAAAGTGATTTGGAAAAAACAATATCTGAATTAGAGTCAATTTATGATGAATATGAAGAAATTATTTTAGATAAAGAATCAGTGAAAAGAAATGACAATTACAATGGAAATGTTCCAAATATTACTGTAAATGTTGATAATAGCAATTATAATTCAAATGTTAATAATATAAATATTACATTTGAAAGTATTATAGAAAGTATAAATAAAGATAATAAGATACCAGAAGAAAATAAAGAAGATATTATAGATTCTGTAAATGAAATTAAGGAAATTTACAATGATAAAGATTTATCAAAAAAAGATAAATGGAAAAAAATTAAAATAATATTAAGTTTCTTATTAGATAAAGGGGCTGATTTTGTAATTGCGTATTTCCCCCAAATAATTTTATTAATTGGGCAAATTAAAGGCATCTAATTGATAAAAGTATGTTGAAGAATTTGACACTCTAAAGATAAAACTAAATAACATAGATTTAATAAAAAAACGCAACAAAATATTAACAGCAAACTAGAAAAAATAATATATAAAATAATAAAAATTAAAAAGAGGTGTAGTTAATGAACAATAAAACTTTAGCTAGTGTAGTAAAAGAGGCTAGAGAAAAAGTTGGTATATCGCAAAGAGAATTATCAAGAATTACTGGTATAGATAATAATACAATTGCTAAAATTGAAAAAGGTGAAAGAAAGAAACCTAATGTATTATCTTTAAAAAAACTAAGTTCTGTGTTAAATGTTTCTTTAGAAAATTTGATGGAACTGTGTGAATATAGCAAAAAGGAAATTGAGGCAACGGTAAATAATTCTTATAGTAGTATAGTCATAAAACCAGAAAATGCTCCAATTTTAGTTCTTGATGATATAGTTAATCAAATGCAAGATGAATTATATATTAAAATGGTTATTAAGGAATTATTAGATAATTGTAATTTAGAGGAATTAAGTATTATTTCTGAATTAGATAAGAAAGAACAAAATAGAGTTATTAAACTTATAAAAAAGTTCATTAAGGATAATGCAAAAGAAATAGAAAGTAAAAAAGTATCAATAGATGATTTAAATAAATTGCTAACTAATAATAAATAGCTATATTAGTTAGTGATGACACTATGACAGAAGTTATAGATACACGGTTAGTGTGTAGTAAAGTTGTCATTGATGTCACATATATGAATATTTAAAAAAAAAATTATGAATTACAAAGTGAGGTATGAAATGAAAAATAGAAAATGTATAGAATTATTTGCAGGAGCAGGGGGACTTGCTTTAGGATTGGAACAAGCAGGATTTGAAGAAGTTGCTTTAATAGAAATAGATAAAACAGCATGTGAAACGTTAAAATTAAATAGACCTAAATGGAATGTATTAAATGAAGATATTGTAGAAGTGTCAAAAAGAGATTTATTAAAAGAATTTAATTTAAAAGAAGGGGAACTTGATTTGATTTCAGGTGGTTATCCTTGCCAGTCATTTAGTTATGCAGGAAAAAAATTAGGTTTAGATGATGTTAGAGGAACTATGTTTTATTACTATGCTGAATTTATAAAACAGTTAAAGCCTAAAATGTTTTTTGCAGAAAATGTAAAAGGATTGACTACACATGATGGCGGTAAAACTATTGAAACTATGATTAATGTTTTTGAAGATTTAGGTTATAAAGTTGAATGGAAAGTTTTAAATGCATGGGATTATGGTGTCGCTGAAAAAAGACAAAGGGTTGTAATCATTGGAATAAGAAAAGATTTGACTGATAAAGTTAAATTTGAATATCCAATTCCACATGAATATAAACCAGTATTAAGAGATGTTCTAAAAGATGTTCCAGAATCAGTTGGAGCAAAATATCCAGAGAAGAAAAAGAAAGTATTTGATTTAGTTCCACCGGGCGGATATTGGAGAGATTTACCTGATGACGTTGCTAAAGAATACATGAAATCATGTTATTATATGGGTGGAGGAAGAACAGGAATAGCAAGAAGACTATCATGGGATGAGCCATCTTTAACATTAACTTGCTCACCTATGATGAAACAGACAGATAGATGTCATCCAGACGAAAGTAGACCATTTACGACTAGGGAATATGCAAGAATACAATCTTTCCCTGATAATTGGAATTTTGCGGGTAAAATGAATGATATATATAAACAAATAGGGAATGCTGTTCCTGTAAATTTAGCAAAATGTGTTGGAGAATCAATAATGACTGCATTAAATGGAGGTGAAGTATAATGTGGGATTTAAATTTTATAGATAGAGAGAATTTTAAAAAGCATGTATCTAATACTATACAAACGTATGATGACACTTTAAAAAGTATTAATTTACAATCTTTTAATAGTAATATTATTGATCCTATTAAATTGACATTTGATAGTAAGGTGTATAGAAAAACAATAGAAGAAGTAATTGATAATGAACTTGTAAGACAGAGAGATAAAACAAATACTAACGCTATTGGATATTTTCACCAAAATTTATTTAAATATATTGCTAATTGTGAAGTTCCAAATGTGGGATTTGATGTAATATATACTAGACCAAATGGAAGTAAAGTTTATGTTGAAATGAAAAATAAACATAATACTATGAATTCTTCGGCTGCTCAAAAAACATTTTTAAAAATGACAACTCAATTACTTAATGATGATAATTGTGATTGTTATTTAGTTGAAATAATTGCAAAGAAAAGTCAAAATATTATTTGGAATGTTTCTCTTGATTATGAGAAAGTTTCAAATGAACATATAAAAAGAGTATCAATAGATAAATTTTACGAAGAGGTAACTGGGGATAAAGAGGCATTTTATAAGATATGCAAACAATTACCAATCATAATTGATGAAATAATTGCAGAGAATGATGAATTTGTTGTTGAAGATGATACGGTAATAAGTGAATTGCGTTCAAAGAACCCTGATATCTTAAAATCATTATACATGCTAGCTTTTAGCACTTATGAAGGATTTAAAGAAGAATGCGAGTAATAACTCTTAAGCAACCTTGGGCAACATTAGTAGCAGAGGGATTAAAAAAATATGAATTTAGAAGTTGGAAATATAGTTATAGGGGAGAAATATTAATTCATGCTGGCAAAGGTGTAGATAAAGATGCAATGAAAAAATTTGAACATCTTAATTTAAATTATCCTCATTCTAGAATAATAGCAAAAGTAAAAATTTTAGATTGTATTGAATTAAATGATGAAATAAATAGGCAAATAATTGAAGAAAATGAATTAGTGTATGGACATAAATATGATAGAACTGGATATGCTTGGAAACTAGAAGTTGTTGAAAAAATAGATGATGATAAAGCGATATCTGGAAAACAGGGAATATGGAATATATAAAAGAATAAAAAGGCGCTAGTACAGGCTTTATAGTTTTGTATTGCGCTTTTTTATGAAGTAAGAAAGAGAGTGGTAGTATGAGAAAAAATAATGCTAATAAAAAAAAACAAAGAATAAAAGATATAGATAATTTAATTGTAGAAAAAGATAGTATTTTTTTAGAAACACCAATTATTAATAAAAAAGACGATAATTTTGGAGCAATAACATATTCTGAGCAATTATATTATGCTATAAAAAAAGGGGCTAAATTTATAGCCGTTGATGGAGAATATGGTACTGGTAAGTCCAGCATAATAAATTTATTTGAAACTAAAATATGTTTTAATAAAAAAGAAAAACGTAAAAATATATTTCTAAATGTAAATTTTCTTAATATAAACGAGAAAATTACAAAGAAGAATATTGATGAATTAGAATCAAATAATAAACTAGGAGAACAAGAAATTCCTATAATCAAACATGATATAGATAATAATACAAGTATTATAGATAAATATCATAGATATTTTGTTAATCAAGTTGGAAGTTGCTTGTATAAAAATCCGTACGATGTAGAAAAAACTTTTTATAATAATCAATTTAGTTATACAACAACTTCGTTAAAAAAGAATAATATTTATAAGATAATAATAGATAAAATATTAGTTATTTTAGTTGGTTTTGTTTCTTTGTACTTAATATATTCTGGTTTTTTTAAATCTATTACCATATTTGCTGATTTATATAAGATAGCAAGTAATATAATGCCATATATTATATTTATAATATTTATATTATTGATATTATATGGATATGGTTTTTATAAACCTGAAAAAATTGAAAAAAGTCCAATGTTAGATATAGATAAGTGTAAAAATAATTTATGTAAAGTTCTATATAATACTGTGTCTAAAAATAGTAACATATATTTTATTATAGATGATCTTGACAGAATTGATAAAGAATTACAGTTACCAATTATTTCTTTATTTTATAATGAATATTATAATTTAGATAATTGTCTAGATAATATTAAAATTAAATTTATTTTTATGATAGATTTAAATAAAATTGATATTGATAAAGAAAAAGATATAAATTCTGATAAATTATTTGATTATATATTGAATGTTGCTAATAATCAGCCGATAATAATGAGAGATTATATAGAAAATCAAATTAAACAAAATGAAATATTAAACTATATATTTAATAAAGTTAAAAACAAGGATTATATTATAGGCATAATTAATAATAATTATAATTCTATTAGAAAAGTTAAACATCTTTTTAATAGAATTATTACAAAGTATATATATTTAAATGATAAAGAAGTGACCAATATAAATTACTCTCAATTAATAATTGTAAGTATTTTAATGGGATTTGATTGTGTGCAATCTTTAAATAAAAAACTTGATAAATTTATTAATGAAAATAAACAATTGACTGATTCAACAATTGACCTAATAATAAAGGAAGCTTATATAAAAAATATGCTTGATAATAATTATTATATTTATTTGACTAATTTTATAGATGCAAATAATATACTAAATGCAAGTGAACAAGCTATTTATAGTATTTCAAACGATCCTTTTTCTGGAAATGAAGAATGGGAAAAGGTTTATAACATTTTAGAAAAAGAAGAAATAAATTATTCAAAAATTTACAACCAAATATATAAATATTTGCCAAATAATGAAAAAATATTATTATTAGGTGATAAAAAATTTTACGAATATGTGAAAAAAAATTACAAATTAGACATTGATACAAAAGACTTTTATAAAAATTTTAATATTAGTATAAAATTTCAAAATTATATGGAATATGAATTCTTTTTAGATAACAAAACTATTTTTCAATCATTAGATAATTTATATACTCAATATATCAATAAAGAAGATGGTGAAGATTCTCAAAAATTGAATAAATTTTTAAGCGAATTTAGTATACTTATTAATAATCTAAAAAATAATATTAAAAATTATGATTTAACAAAATATCTGGATAATATTTTAGTTCCAAAGGATATATTTGATTTATTATTAGAGCAAAAAGAGAATAATATTTCAGTAATATATAAAATGTTAGTTGATAAAAAAATAAAATGGAATTCTATAAAACCGTTTATCGATATAAATATAATAAAAGATATATGTAAAATGGATGATGAAAAGTTAAAATTGGAATTAGAAAAATATATTTTACAAAATGATTTTGAATTAGATTTAAAAAAATATATCATTTTAAATGAAAAATATATATTCGAAAATATTGAATTGATATATAAAGAATTTAATTCTAATTCTAATTTTGTTTTGCGTGAATTTGAATTACAAAATATATTAGATAAATATGGATACAATGATTTGATTGATAAATATATAATTGAAAATTTAAATGATAAAAAAGTTGAAAAGAATATGATAGAATATTTAAAAAATAAAGAATATGACTTATCAAATAATATTTTAGATAAAATTGATTCTTTGTCAACTAAATATGGTTATACAGAATACTATGAAAAACTATTTAAAAGAAAAGAATATTTTAAATTATTATTATATTCTAATATAATTAATAATCAAAAAATGAGTATTGATTCTAGTTTATCAAATAATCCTAAATATATAGATGCTATAAATAATGTTTATATAGAAATGAGTGAAGATTTTAAAGAATATAAATATTCACATGGAATTACAAATAAAATTGTAGATAATTTTGATTTTTCTAAAATAAATTATAATGAAAATAATTTTTGGAAAATAGACATGTTGATTCCAAGTTTGAAACAATATGCTAAAAGCATAAGTTTATTTAATCGTTTAAATGATTGTAATATACTAAATGATTATATTTCACATTGCAGAAATAATGGAATAGATGATAACTATTTTTTAGAAAATATGAGAAGTTATGCACAAGAAATGCATCTTTCAACAGGAATAAAATCTAATATTACTAAATTAATAAAAAAAGTTAAAATTGTAAACTGAAAGGTAAAGGGTTATGGGATTGTTCCCATATATGAATTTCGTGCGGGAGTAGAAATTCAGTGCTGGCTAGACAACAGGGATAATCCCATTTATGTAAAAACACTATCCATTTTAGATAGTGTTTCTCTTCTTTTAATAATATCTATTTAATCTCAAAGGATTATTATTTATTATTTTTAGATTGTATTTTATTTTTAATATTTCGCTTATTTTAGGTATTAATTTATTAGTATCACATTTTATGTTAAATACATCTTTTGCAGAATTAATATGATTATAAAGTGATGAATCACATAAACAATTTCTACTAAAGCTATTGGCTAAGTAAAATGCTATTGTATCTGGAATAATATAATTAATCATATACTTGCTGAAATTATTATAAAAAGGTAAATACTTCTGGTTCCATTCTTTCTCTGTTACATCACACATAGATATACTCCTTTAATATAATTTCTTCAGCTATATACTTGCAATTATTCATTTTTTGTATCCAAAGCAATTGATTCTTTTCTTTTAATTCTTCGTTAATAGTGCCATCAAATTCTATAAGTTTCTTTATTAAGTGACTAACTTTAACTTCTGCTTCTAAACCAACCGAAAAAAGATGTTCATTTAATTTATCTTTCATAAGTAATTCTTGATATAATACTTTTTTATGGTTCTTTAAAAATTCTAGTCTTAATAATCCATATTTATTTAATTGTTTATTTTCTTTTTCAGCTAGTACTAAATTTGGTAATAAATAATCTCCACATTTTTTATAAGTTATTTCCATAATAATTTCCTTTCTGTATGTGAAGAATTAATAATAGTATTATCATTTTTAGGTACCCATTTAGGTACTCAATTTGTAATATTTGTTAATTATATTTAAAATTTAATAAATATATTTAATTTGAAATTGCTTGAAATATAAGGAATTTAACTAGCAATAATTGGTTTTATGCGTCATATATTTTTGCCCCCTGAAGAGAGCATAAAACGTATTTATTAATCATTAAATTAATTTCTAAATATTGAGTAGTTTATTTGTAATCTCTGATTGATATAAAGCTAGTTAAACATTTATTAATAGAATAATATAATTTATAAATATTATGCATTTTAAACAAAAACCATATATAAAAATATTAAAAAATCAGAATTAAAACATCCTGATTTTTTAAATTATAAAACATGATATAATGAATATAGGGGTGATTTGATGGATATTGTATCAAAAGCAAAAAAGTTTGCGATTAAAGCTCATAAGGGGCAAAAAAGAAAAAGCGATTTAGATAAACCAATGATTATACATCCTATTAATGTAGCTAATATCTTAAAAGAGTATGATTTTGATGATAATGTTGTTGCAGCTGGTTATTTACATGATGTTGTTGAAGATACTAAATATGAAGAAAAAGATATTATTAAAAAATTTGGTGAAGATATTGCTTCATTAGTTATGGGGGCAAGTGAACCTGATAAAAGTTTATCTTGGGAAGATCGAAAACAACACACAATTGATCTTGTCAAAAATCTAGATTTAAGACATAAAGCAATCATATGTGCTGATAAAATAAGTAATTTAGAAGATTTACGAATTATTTCAGAAATAAAAGGTGAATATGACTTTAGCGCTTTTAAAAGAGGTTTTGATAAACAAAAATGGTATTATCAAGAAGTATATAATAGTTTAGTTTTTAACGAAGATGAAAGTTTAGATATATTTAGACGTTTGAAAGAATTAATTGATTACATTTTTTATGATAAGAGAAATGAAGATTTTGTTAAAAATAATATTTTTGAAAATAGAGAAGAATAGTATGTTAGGTTATTAAAACTCCACTATAAAAAACAAGAAATATATAAATTAAAAAAAGTATTATCTAAAAAAACACCATATGTTATTGAATTTACAGGAACACCTAGAACAGGAAAAACAACTTTAATTAATAATTTAAATGATTTTTTTAAAAAAGGTGGTTTTGGAATTAATGTTTTAGAGGAATTTACAACTTCAAAAAGATATAAACAAACTATATATCCATTATTAAAAGAGAAACCTCGAAAGGAAATTAATTTTGAAATACCTAAATATGTCTTAAAAGATTTAGAAGAAAATCTTAAAAATAACTTTGATATTATAATTGTTGATAGATGTTTATTTGATAGATTGATATGGATTGATAGATTATATTTAGATGAAGGAATAAATAATGACGAATATAATGAATTTAAAGATTTATATGTACCTTTAATTAATAAAAATATAAATATTATTATTGCTAGTTATACTGATAGTTTAACTTCTTTAAAAAGAGATTATAGAGCAAATTTATCTTTAGAAAAAAGAAATTTCTTAAATGAAAAAAATATATTTGAATATAATAGATCATTATTAAATATGCGTGCATTAGCTATAGAAAAAAATATTAGTTTTAATTTATTTGATACAACTGATAAAACAGAAAGAGAAATAGCAATTGAAGTAGCTGATGTGATTTTAAACGATATGCGTAGATTTTATTTAAAACAAGTTGATGAAGAATTTAGTTAATTATCAAAGAGGATAATAATAATTTATTATTCTTTTTTATTATGTTATAATTAATAATAGGTGATAGAATGATAGATGCGTATAAAAAGGATATTGAAGAAATATATAAAGAGTTAGATAGTTCTAAAAAAGGTTTAAGTAGTAATAAAGTTAGATCTTTAATAAAGATTAATGGTAAGAATGAGTTGATCGAAAAAGATAAAAAAACGAAGTTAGATATTTTTGTTGATCAATTTAAAAATGGTATGATTATTTTACTATTAATAGTTGGAATTCTATCTTTAATTTATGCTTTAGTTAATAAAAGTGATTTTTTAGAACCAATTGTTATTTTAGGTACAACTTTAGTTAATTGTTTTATGGGCTTTTTACAAGAGTCTAAAGCTGAAGATGCCGTTGGTAAATTAAAAAAATATTCGGCTAATTATGTTACTGTTAAAAGAAATAATAAGTTTAAAAAAGTAAATGCTAAAAATTTAGTGGTAGGGGATTATATTATTTTAGAATCAGGAAATAAGATACCGGCTGATGCTAGAATTGTTAAAAGTTATTTTGCTAAAGTAGATGAATCTATTTTGACTGGTGAAAGTGAAAGCGTTAGTAAAAATGAAGATACTATTAAAGAAGATGTATTGCTTTCTAGTCGTAGTAATATGGTTTATTCAGGGACTATTTTAGTTACAGGTAAAATAGAAGCCATTGTCACTGCAACTGGAATGAATACCGAATTAGGTAAAATTGCTTCAGTTATGGATAATAGTAAAGATCCTATGACACCACTACAAATGAAAGTAAAACGAGTAAGTAATTTTATTATGGTAGTAGCTTCTTTATTAATTACTTTTGTCTTAATTTATAGTTTAATTAAAGGTTATGATTTATTAACGATTGTCATGTTATGTATATCAATGATTGTTGCAAGTGTTCCTGAATGTTTACCTATAGCTATAACTGCAACTCTTTCTATTGGTGTTAGTGAAATGGCTAAGAAGAAGTCAATTGTTAGAAACTTAGCAGCAATTGAAACATTAGGAGCAACCGAAGTAATATGTACGGATAAAACAGGGACTTTAACTGAAAATAAAATGGAAGTAATTAAAATTTATAGCAATTTAAAAGAAATTACTGCTAAAGAATTACAAACTCCTTTTATTAATATTATTGATTATTGTAATAGTGCGGTTTTAAGTGATAAGGATATTTATACTGGTGATTCAGTTGATGTTGCATTAAAAAATTATTTACAAGATAATAAAATCAAAAGTCAAAATGATAAGAAGATTATGGAAATACCATTTGATCCTGATCGTAAAATGATGAGTGTTATTTATGAAGTAGATGGTAAAGAAATAATTTATACTAAGGGAAGTTTAGAAACTATTTTAAATCTTAGTTCTAAAGTATTAATAGATAACAAAGAGACTAAAATTGATGAAAAACTTAAAAATAAATATTTAGAAATAGAAACGTTGTTATCTGGCGAAGGATTAAAAGTTCTTGGTTTTGCCTATAAAGATATAAAGAAAAAAATTAATGAAGAAGATGAATATTATAAGGAAGAAAAAGATTTAGTATTTGTTGGGTTGATAGGATTAAAAGATCCTGTTAGAGATAACATAAAAGAAGCTATTAATGCATGTAAAACAGCTAATATTAGACCAATTATGTTAACAGGCGATAATCTTAAAACAGCATCTTCTATTGCTAAAGAAGTAGGTATTGCTAAAAGTGATGATGAATGTATTAATGCAACGGAATTAAATGATCTTAACGAAAAAGAATTAATTAAATATATTAGTAAGTATTCTGTTTTTGCTCGCGTAAGTCCAGAAAATAAATTAGAGATAGTTAAAGCGATTCAAAAGACTGGTAAAGTTGTTGCTATGACAGGTGATGGTGTTAACGATGCACCTGCCATTAAATTAGCTAATGTTGGTATTGGTATGGGTGAAAGTGGAACAGATGTAACTAAAGATACTGCTGATATCATTCTTTTAGATGATAGTTTTAATACAATTGAAGTAGCAATATCAGAAGGTAGAAGAATATATGATAATGTTATTACTAATATTTTATATAACTTATCTAGTAATTTTACAGAAATAGCGATTATTCTTTTTGGTATGCTTACAGGGAATACAATTATTTCAGCTATTCATGTTCTATATATTGATTTAGTAGCTGACACACTACCATCTATTACTTTAGCTTTTGAAGGAGCTTCAAAAGATGTAATGAAAAGAAAACCAAATGGTTTAAATAAACCAATCTTTACAAAATTCTTTAGCGCTTTCTTGATTATCTCAGTTATTCTAGAAACTCTAATAAGCTTATATGTTTATTATCATTATAAACATTTAGGAACAAATATTGCTCAAACACTTGCTTTATTTAGTATTGTAATTAATGAATTTGTCTTTGCTTATAACTGTCGTTCTTTGAAAGAACAAATTCATAAAAGAGGAATATTTAGTAACAAATATTTAAATGGTGGTATATTGTTATTATTTGGTGTTCAATTACTAGTATTCTTTACACCAATAGGTAAATTATTTGGCTTAACTACTATAACTATTAGTCAACTTATTTTTGTTATTTTAGTTAATATTATTTCCTTTGTAGCAATTGAACTATTAAAACCATTTATTGTTAATTTATTTAAGGATGAGTAAATATGTTAGATAACATAGATATAGAAATTCAAAATTGCAATTTATGTGGTGATAAAGTTGAACATTTTCCAAAATCACAGACTGTTTCAAAAGGTATAAATAATGACATTTTAATATTAGGAGAAGCACCAGCAAACAATGGATGGCGTAAAAGTGGCATTGCTTGGTATGATAGTAATAAAAAATTATTACCATCAGGGGTTGTTATGCAAAAATTATTAAATGAATTAAATATTAAATTAGAAAATACTTATTTTCTAGAAGCCATAAAATGTTATCCAAAGGATAGAAAATATTTATCTACTTGCAGTAAGAATTGCAGAAAATTTTTATTAAAACAGTTAAAAGAGATAAAACCTAAAGTAGTTTTAGTTTTAGGGAATGCTGCTTTTAAAACAATTGTATCAGTAAAATATAAAAAATATAGTGACGTGGTAGGGAAGGAATTTTTATTAGATGATATAAAAATAATACCTATTTATCATCCTTCTCCTATTTCGCCACAAAGTTATAAAGGGAATCTTCCCATTTTTAAAAAAATAGGAGAAAATTTTTGGAAGGAATTACAAATATGATAAAAACTAATTTTTATAATAGAAATAGGGAATATCAGCAAAGAGTATTGAATTTAATTGATCAAAATAAAGAACAAATATTTGATTTTTTTGAAGTTGATAATTTAGATTTGAGTTTTAATCTTTATATTTATGATACTATTGAGTCTTTAGTTAAAGGCATGAATGATAGAGGATTTTTATCTATGCCTAGTTATATGTGTGCTTGTTTTAAAGATGAAGATAATTCTCTTAATTTATTTGAACCTAAAGATAATCCTGGTAGTGATGAGTGGTCAAAAGAGAAATATGATAATGTTATCTTTCATGAATTAGTTCATGCGATTAATTATCAAATCTATGGTAGTCAGTATGAATGGATAACTGAAGGTATTGCTACTTATCTAGATGGTACATATAAAAAAGGGAAGAAATGGTTAATTGAAAATTACATATCAAAATATCCTATACCTTCTATTTATGAACTAGAACATGAATTTGGTCATCATGAATATGATAGTTATGATTATGCATATTTGATGATTTCATATTTGATTGAAACTTTAGGTAAAACTAAATTTTTACAAGTTATTAAAAACATCAATGAAGTTAATGGGATTAAAAACAATTTAATTATCGATGCGATTAATTATTATAAAGAAAAAGAATAGAAATATTCTTTTTTTTAATTTGTTTATATTTAGAAGCAGTGTTATAATATAGGCAAGTTGGGGTGATATGATGTCTGATTTTAAGTATAAGAATTTTTTAGAGCAACAAAAAATGACATTAGAAGAACTTAATAAATATTATCGTGATTTACGAAAATATGAATATGAACAAGATTTACCTATTAAAGGAATTGAAGTTAGAAAAAAATTATATCCTTTGGTATCATTGTTTTTAAAAATTGATAAATTAATATCATCAAGAAGTGTTACTATTGTTGGTGATAAAAGGGTTAAAAATGATAAACCAAAGATATATGCTTGTACTCATGTTGCTCGTTATGATATTGAAAGTGCAATTGAAGCAATTGGAGAGTCTGCTTGGTTTATAATGGGTGATCCTGGCGAAGTATATCGTAATTTTGAAGGATTAATGCTAAGAATTATTGGTGTTAGTTGGTTTGATATGGGGAAAGATCCAGAATTTAAATTTGATGCTCATACTGTTAATGCTCGTCAAATCAAAATATTAAAACAAGGTGGCAATGAATTGTGTTTTCCTGAACAAGCATGGCATATGGATCCTCAAGTACCTGTTGGTGAAATTCATCCTGGTATTGTTAGAAGAGCCATAAAGACAGGAGCTGAGATTGTTCCTATTGCAATTGAACAATACAAAGTTAATAATATTAAAAAATATTATGTAAATATAGGTTCTAATGTGTCTTTAGAAGGATGTTCTTTGGAACAAGCAGAAGCCAAGGCTGATGAACTTAGATCTCTTTTAATGGGATTAAAATGGGATATATTAGAAAAATATGGTAATGTAAAACGTGATGATTTACCAGAAGATTGGTATCAAGGTTATAATGAATTTATTGACTCAATTATGTGTGATACTGAAAATGGATATACAATTGAAGAAATAAATAAAACTAAATATCAAAAACCTAATGCTGAAAAAAGAATAACAAGAGAAGAAGCAAATGCATATTTACTTAATCTTAATTTAAATAAAAATAATGCTTTTTTAGCTCGTGAGGTTATAAAAGAAAAGAAAATACAATTGTTGAAAAACAAAAAATAAAATGTTAAAATACTATCATAGAGGTGACTTATATGAGTGGTATTTGGTTATTAGGAGCTGCTTTAACAATTAATATATTTTTAATTATTATCTTTTATTGTCGTAAAAATTTTGACAATAAAGAAGTAAAAATATATGGTAAATTGTTATTAAGTAGCTTCTTTTTTTCGCTTAATGCGTTAGTGGTTTATGTATATGCCAAAATGATTGGGAATGTTTTTATTATTGGCTGTTTGCAAAAAATACATTTATCATTATTGAATGTTATAGCTTCTTATTTTTTAAGTTATAATATTAACATTTCTTCTTTTAGTACAAAGAATAAAAATATCTTTGATATTTGTAACAAAATATTATGTTTTGGAATAGTTGTTTTGACATTGATATTACCAATTGAAGTAATTAATCATGATGAAATATTAGATGTAGGTGGTTTAGCATATTATGCTACAATTATTAATGTTGGCTTTTATTTCATTTTATTAATGTTATTAAATGTTAAATATGTCTTCAGTAATAAAGAATTAAAAAAAGATATTCCTTTATTAACACTAATATTTATGTTTATCTTTGCATTTATTTTACGAATATATTTTCCAGAAATTATAACAGAAACATATTGTATTGTGTTTGTTTTATTAGTTATGTATTTTACAATTGAAAATCCAGATTTAAAGATGATTGAACAGTTAAATATTGCTAAAGATACGGCGGAAAAAGCCAATCGTGCTAAAAGTGATTTTTTAAGTAGTATGAGTCACGAAATAAGAACACCATTAAATGCAATAGTAGGATTATCAGAAGATATGAAAAGTAGAGGTAATTGTCCTAATGATATGCAAGAAGATTTAGATGATATTTTATCTGCTTCTGAAACACTTTTAGAAATTGTTGGTAATATTATGGATATCAATAAAATTGAAAGTGATAAAATGGAAATAATAGAAATGCCATATAATTTTGAAGAAGAAATAACAACACTTTTTCGTGTTAATGGCTCAAAAATAGGTGATAAACCTATTGATTACAAGATTAACATTGCTGAAGATATTCCATATGAATTAATAGGTGATAAAGCGCATGTAAAACAAATAGTTAATAACTTACTTTCCAATGCTATTAAATATACTAATGAGGGTATGATTGAACTTACAGCTAAATGTATTATTAAGGATAATATATGTACTCTATTTATTAGTGTTAAAGATACAGGACGCGGAATAAAATCCGAAAATATTAATAAATTATTTAGTAAATTTGAAAGATTAGATGTTGAAAAAAATACTACGGCTGAAGGAACAGGGTTAGGACTTGCTATAACTAAAAAACTAGTTGAACTTATGGGCGGTAAAATTAATGTTGAAAGTAGTTTTGGTAAAGGCTCTATATTCATGGTTACAATACCACAAAGAATTGGTAAAATGACTAATGATTTAACTAAAACACAAATAATCAAACGTGAAGAGCTAGAACGGGCATTGAGCAATATTAATTATAATGATAAAAAAATATTAGTAGTTGATGATAATAAATTAAATATTAAAGTTGCTAGAAGAGCATTGGAAATATTTAATTTTGAAGTAATTGATGAATGCTATAATGGTCAAGAATGTTTAGATCTAATTAATAGCGGTAAAACCTATGATTTAATATTAATGGATATCATGATGCCAATTATGGGCGGAGAAACTACCATTAAGAAATTAAAAGAGAGACCAGACTTTAATACACCGGTTATTGCTTTAACAGCTGATGCAATATCAGGTGCTAAAGAAAAATACATAAATGAAGGTTTTATTGATTATATATCTAAGCCATTTAATCGTGAACAAATTAAAGAAAAACTGGATATGATATTTAAGAAAGAAGAATAGAAATATTCTTCAGACTGTAGACAAACCCCTAGATTTTTTCTAGAGGTTTTATTTTGAACATCTTTTTCAAAATAAAAATTAAATT
>CALVQV010000002.1 GCA_944358325.1 uncultured Bacilli bacterium | reverse complement strand
TCTCCACCTATTCACCTCACCTTCTATTAACATTATAATTTCTAATTATGAAATATTTGTGAAAACAAAATGAAAAAAAGAAATCAACATCAAAATTTGATTTCTTTTAGTTCTTCATCAATAATAGAATATAGATATATTTTTACTTCTTTAGAAGATATTGTTTTAATGTAATCTTTATATCCATCTAGTTGTTTTAAATAATTATCATCATTGATATTTTTTAATTTATAATCAATGATTAATATTTTATCTTGATATTCTAATAATAAATCAATGATACCATGTTTATTTTGATAAATAAATTCATGTTCTTTATAAATTGTTGGTGTTTTAAAGTCAATACCACAGTTTAGAAAAGCATTTATTTTATCTTTATATAATACGTTATTTAAGTCTGGATTTTTAAAATCAAGATGTTCTAACATTTCGTGAATCTTGGTTCCAAATTCCATTTTTTGTTGTTCTTCTTTAGTAATTAATTTTTTATTTTCTTTAGAATAATGTTCTTGTTTTACTTCTTCTTTTTGAATTTCTATTTCTCTAGAAATTACTCTATCTTTGTTGTCAATTAAATGTTCTTTAATATTTGTCTCTTTAATAATCATATAGTCTTTAGTTAGATTTAAGTCTTCTAATTTAATATTTTTTAAATATATCGATATATCATTTTTAATACTTTTTAAAATATCTAAGAAAGATTTATATTTTAATCTATTATTAATATCAATTAAATTATTATCATCTTTACTAGCTTCTTTGGCATCGTTTAAGTCACAGATAAAAATCATTTTTTCTTTGGCTCTTGTTAAAGCAACATAAAATAGTCTTATTTTTTCACTTATTTCTTCTTGTTGATATTGTTTTTTAATAAGTTTTTTTAAGAATGTTTCATCTATTCCTTCAGAGTAATAAGGTGTAATAATGCCATAATTATTATCATACATAAATCTATTCTTTAATTCCATTAAGTTAAATTCTTTGTATAGACCAGCAAAATAACAAATGTGATATTCTAATCCTTTTGATTTATGAATAGTCATTATTTTAACACTGTCACCACTATTATCACTCATGTTACATTCCATTTTGATATTATCTTCAAGAATAGTATTTAAATAATTATAAAACTTATCTAAAGTATAACCCATAGTTTCAAATGTTTTAGCTTGATTTAAAATAGTTTCTATTCTTATATAAGCATTATCAATAAAACCTACTTTAATAATATTTTCATAAAATTTGAAATCATTAATAATTCTTTTTATAATTTCTGTTAAAGATAAATGTTCTAAATCTTTAACAATATTATTAATAATATTCAATATTTCACCTTTATAGTTATTATTAGTAACTATATCAAGAATTTGATTATCAGTATAACTAAATAAAAAACTACGGGCGATACTTACATAATTATATTTATAATTACTACTAAAATCTTTATTATAAACATCTAAGATTAAAGCTATAATGTTTTTTAATAACATAACATCATATTCATCAGTTATGTTAGTACTTGTATATTTTATTAAAGGAATATTTAAGTATTCAAATATTTTTTTATATAAATCAAATGATGTACTTCTATCTAAAAGAATAGCAAAATCACCATATGTAATATCTCTAATTAAACTTTTTTTAACATCAAATACTTGATATTTATCAGCAATCTTTTTCTTGATATCACTGGCAATTATAAATGCTTCTATTTCATCTTTAGTATAACCTAATTTACTATATTCATAGTTATATATTTCCATATCATTATTAGATTTTAGTAAACCTTTTTCATTATAAGCAAGATTACCAAAAACCATTTGATGTCCTTTAGTATAATTAGCACCACCTAATTCTTCATCCATAATTAAGTCAAAAATTAAGTTAATATTATTCAAAACTTCACTTCTAGAACGGAAATTTTTAACTAAGTCTATTTTATAACCACCATTATTTTTAGAATAATTATTATATTTGTTTTTAAAAATATACGGGTTAGCATTTCTAAAACGATAGATAGATTGTTTAACATCACCAACCATATAAACATTATCATTTTCAAGTAAATTAATAAATGTTTCTTGAAGATCACTTGTATCTTGATATTCATCTACCATTATTTCTTTAAAATAATATTTAAGTTCATTTAAAACATCTTTATTTTCTTTTAATACTCTAATAGCCATTTTAGATATATCATTAAATTCAAATAAGTTATATTGATACTTAAATTTATCTACTTCAATATCTAATTTCTTTAAAATATCAATAATAACTAAAACATAATCTTTAGTTAGTAGATAACTTTGTTTTAATTCTTCTTCGTTATTAAAAATAATTAACTCTTTTAATTCTTTTAATTTATCACTTAATATTTCTTTAAATTCTTTAGCTGGTTCTAAACAATTTTTATTAATTCTTGGAAGTTTTATATCATGGGCTAAAACAATTTCTTGATAAGTATTAGAACTTATCAAGTTTTCCATACTATCTTTGATACTTTCATAAAATGATTCATCAATATAAAGACATAAATCTTCATATGTTTTTTCTATATCTTTTATTTTTTGTTTTAAATATGAAACATATTCTAAAATGTAATTATTAATTTTTTCATCATTATAAGATAATTCTATATAATTATCTATATATTCTTTTTTATCATATTTTAAATCTAATTTATTACTAATACTTAAAATACCTTCTTTTATTTCTTTATCATCTTTTAAGGAAAAATCTGTTATTAATTTATTAAACAATAAATTGTTTTCTTCATACATATCATCAAATATTTTATTAATTATATCTTTTTTTATTGTATAAATAATAATGTTATCTAAAATATTAACGTTACTACTAATATTTAATAGATAGTGATATTTTTTAACTAAACTTAAAGCATAACTATCAAATGTAGTAATGTATGCTCCATCAATTAAAGTAAGTTGTTCTTTTAATTCAGGATATTTACTAATCGCATCACGAATTCGCTCTTTCATTTCAAAAGCAGCAGCATTCGTAAATGTTAAGACAAGTAATTCATTAACATTTACTCCTTCTTTTAATTTACGAATAACACGTTCGGTTAACACGGCTGTTTTACCACTACCTGCTCCTGCTGAGACAATAATATTACTGCCTTCTTTATTAATAGCTTCTAATTGTTCACTTGTCCATTTAGGCATTATTATCACCTCCTAAGATGTCATCTAATTTAAAAGTTTTTAAATAATTAATATTTTTATTAGTTTTAAAACATATATCTTTATATTTACAAAACATACAACCTTTTAATTCATCATCAATAAATTTAGGATTAATTGAAAATTCACCATTTAGAATATTATCTCTTGCACTATCAATATTTTTATCAACAATATTGCTTAATTTATCTAAGTTTTCATCTGTTAAATATTTGACAAAAGCACCATAAGTTCCATCTTTTTTTACTTTCATGCCTTTTATATAAGTACTATTTTCATATGTCGGATCAAAACGCGCTATTCTATCTTGTTCACTACTAGAATAACCTACTAGTTTTAAATTATCTAATTTTTGTTCTTCTATTGTTTTACCATTTTTTAAAGATGGATTATTTAATATTTTTTGTAAATACATTCCTACAAAAGTAGGATTCATAAAATCACCATGTTTAACTAAATACCAATAAATTGGTAATTGCATATCCATACCATGAATAATATTATTAAGTTTTATATCAGGGTTACCCGTTTTATAATCAACAAGCGTAATATATGTTTTATCATCTTTAACACTATACATCAACTTATCAATAATACCCGTAAAATTAACAGGAATATTAGTACTTTTATCAATATTTATTTTATATTCTAATAATTCATGAGTAAGACCTGTATCTTGTTTTAATTTTAAAACAAAGTTAACAATAAAAAGTAATTCTTCTTTTAATTTACTAAGCAATAATCTTTCTTTAGCATCTATTTCTTTATCCTTTAAATAATTGTCCCATTCTTCTAAAAAATTAAAATCCGGTAAAAAAACTTTTGATAAAATATGATGATATAAATTACCTATTAAAAGACTAAAAGTTTCTTCATAAGGTTTTATTCTTAAAACATTATCTAAATAATATCTAAAAGCACATTTATAATAAGTATCAATACTAGAATAACTTAAATTTAAATGATTATTAAGTTTTTGATAAAGTAAGCTTAAATCTACTTGTTTATAATTATTATCATATTTTAAATATGGTATATCATAAGTATAATAATATTTTTCTAAATTCTTATTTTTAATACCATATTTCATATAATCATCTAAATAACTAGTTAATTTTTCTCTATCATAAATCTTTGAATAACTTATTTTATATTCATGGTTAGTGATAACTTGCATATTTAATTCACTTATTAAGTTAGAAGGATAATAAGCTACCCCTAAATGTTCTAATTTATAGGTAATTACTAAATTTTTAATGCTATATAAAGATTTAATAACACTTTCTTTAGCATTCTTATTTTTAATATTGGTATCTTCTAGATCAATTTTATTTTTTAAAGCATCACTTATATAATCTTCATCTTTATATAAATGAGGAACAATATTTTGATTAAACCCTACTAAAAATACATAATCTTGATCATCAAAATAATTGTTTTCTAAAGTAGTTAAATTAATACTGTTTTGATAATTAATATTTATAGATGTTTTTTTTATTTCTTCAACTACTAATTCATACAGATTATCACTATATGGATATAAATGATACTTATTAGAAATATTTAATAAAACATCATAGATTTCTTTATCTTTTATTTGTTGTAAAGCCAAAGAAAAAGATTTAGTTTCTTTTAAATATTTTAAAAAATTAGAAACTTCAATTGTTGCATAAATATTTATTTTTTTATCTAATAAAATATTAAATTTGCTCGATAGTTGTTCTAAAATATGTTCATATTCACTACCCACATTTACTAAATAAATATTTTTAGGATTTATTCCTTTATCTACTAGAGAAGCTATATTATATAAAACAAATTCTACTTCTTCTTTTAATGTTTTAAAGGCATGAACTTCTAAATTTTTATCTATTCTTGATATTTCAATTATTTCATAATTACTTAAATATTTTTTAAAATAGTTATCTATATAATCATAACCAAAAATATATATTTTTTTATCTTTAATAAATTCTTTAAAACTACTATTAGTTATTAATAAATTATTAGCAAGTAATTCTTCTCTTATTTTATATAAATTATCTAAAATATCATTATTATAATTTTTATCAACAAAATAAAGATTATTTAGTATTTTTAAAGTTATATTATAGTTATAATGATATTTATTCATAAGATATAAAATGGTTTTTTCATTATAACTAAAAACCATATTATTTAAATATTCTTCACGTGTCATAATTTTTATATTTAAAAGTTTATTACTTATTATTTTTAATACTTTTTCTTTTATAATACTAGGCGTGATAAGTATACCACTACTACATTTATCAAACATCTAACATCATCCTTTCCTAAATATTATAGCATAAAAAAATGTAAGTTTTGAACCTTACATTCTTGTTACATCTAGCATTTTTTCTACAATTCTCTTAACATCTCTTTCGTTGAATGGTTTTGCAAGTAAGTCTATTATAGGATAAGCAAACGCACGATTGATTGTCTCTCTATCATCACCGCCAGTAATAATAGAAACTGGAATATTTGTAAATAGTTTATTCGCATTAAAATAATCTAAAACAGAAAATCCATCTACATTTGGCATATTAAGATCAAGAAGCATACCAACTATTTTATGATTTGTATCATTTTCAATACATCTAATAGCTTGTTCACCATCAGTAGCTTTAATTACTTCAAAAGTATCATCAAATATTTTAGAAATAAAGTTAACGATTAAATTAGAATCATCAACTACTAAAATAGCTTTATCACTCTTTACTACTTCTTTTGGCTTAACACTTTCTACATCAGTGCGTCCTAAATATTGTTTACATAATTCAATAATACGATCTGTTTCAGTAAGCAACGCATCAAAATTATCCATAACATAATTGATGTCAGTAGCTTTACTTTTCATTTCATGTTCATAAGCAAGTTCAGCTAATTTAGTAAAACCTAAATATCTAGCATCACTTTTTAGAGAATGCACCATAATGGCATAATTTTCCATATCACTTGCTTCTTTATATTTTTTTAAAGAGTCAACTTTATTATTAACTTCGTCTAAAAAATCACCCATTGTATCATCATACATGGACATTTCTCCAAATAATTCTAAACTTTTATCAACATCTACCCCATTATTCTTTAATAAATAAACATCTTTCATAACCTATTCTCCCTTACTGTATTTATTTAGTATTCTTTCTAATTCTGCTTTTTCAATTGGTTTAGCTAGATAATCATCAAAACCAATTTTTAAATATTCCTCTTTCATACCAGTTAAAGCATTAGCTGTTAACATGACAACAGGAATATTAAAGCCTTCAATTTGTTTTAATTCTTTAAATGTCTCAATACCATTTTTCTTTGGCATCATATCATCTAATAAAATTAAGTCATAATTATTATTTTCTTTTATTTTAGTAATGCAATCAAAACCATTATTACACGTGTCAATTAATTTTGGATGATAAACACTTATAAGCTTTGTAGCTACTTTAATATTTAGATTATTATCATCAACAATTAATATTTTTACATCTTTTAAATCTACATTTTCTTTATTTTCATGTTTTACAATTATTGTTTGTGTTATACTTATGGTCTGATCAATAGCAACACTAAATTTTGAGCCTTCACCGTACACACTTTGAACAACAATTTTTCCGTTCATTAACTCTATTAGCTTTTTAGTAATAGCTAAGCCTAAACCTGTACCTTCAACAGTTGTATTGCGATCTTCATCAAGTCTTTCAAAACGTGTAAATAATTTATTAATATTTTCTTTTTTTATTCCACGTCCTGAATCTTCAACCATAACAATTAACCGACAATTATTTTTATGAATGACACAATTAACAGTCATTTTGACATAACCTTTATCTGTATACTTAACAGCATTAGTTAATAAATTAATAATTATTTTCTTTATATTAGCATAATCACCATATAAAACATCAGGAATATCAGGAGCAATATATAATTCAAACTCCAATCCTTTAGCCTTGATTCTTGGCATTAATAATTTAACTATATTATTAAATAAATCACGCACATTATAATCTGAGTTAACGATTTCCATCTTTCCAGATTCAATCTTAGAAATATCTAAAACACCATTAACAATTTCTAATAAAGTATCACTTGCTTCTAAAATGTCATTAGCATTTTCTTTGGCCTCTTCGATACTATTAGCATTCTTAATACACTCACTAAATCCTTTAATAGCATTTAATGGTGTTCTTATTTCATGACTCATACTTGATAAAAATTCTGTTTTAGCACTATTAGCTTTTTCAGCTGTATCTTTAGCCAAATTAAGAGTTCTTATCATTTTAATATCAGGATTTTCGATTGTAAAATACATTGCAAAGACAACGAATGTTTCCATCGAAGTCATTAAGGTTAATTCTGGATACGTTTTTTGAATCAACATAACAATAAACGTACCTAATATAAATATAAATAAAGGGAAATATTTTTTATTTTTAATATTTTTAATATTTTTTAACATCGTTATAAGAGAGATGGCTATATATATAGCACCCAAAAAATAAGAATAATTAGCGCCCCATCCATAAGAATAAGTATATCCATTTTCATGATAAAATTCTAATGGCAAGACGAATAAAACAACAATATTAATTAACCAGAAGACAATACTAGCGATTCTTTTGGGTTTATAATATTGCTCAAAAGTTTTTTTATCTTTATGATTAGCATCATAAGATACAGCAATAACATAAATACTCACTAAAAAAGCAAATGTTAAGAAATAAATTAATAATAATTTTAAAACAATCATGTTTAATAATGGAATATAGTTACTATAATTAACTGTTAAATTACATAGAAATTCTAATAATATTCCAACTAAATTTACAACTATTAATATTCCATATATCTTTGTTTCTAAATTCTTAACATGCTTTTTACTAAAGAAAAGAATATTTAGAAAAACACTGTATACTAAGCTAATCCCTAGAAAAGCAAGACTTATATTCAAGGGTATCACCTCTATACTGTTAAGATAATTGTATCACATTTCAAATAAAAATACACTATTTATTGTTTTTTTATTAACATTTTGTTGCTATTTTTATAATAAGCTTCAGCCTTAATTAAACAAATAGTGTCATTATCAAGAACTGGTTTAACACATTTTTCACTTATTCCTTCATCAATAAGTTTTAAATTATTACGTTTACCACATCCTGATAGTGGGAAGCCTTCTTCATTACTACGAATACGATATGTAACGTTTTCCATAACATCACTACCATATAATTTTGTACATTTATTATCAAACATTAATAAAGCTTCTCTTTCATTAATGTTACTATCAGGCATAAATTCAATATGTGCTACATATTTAGTATCATCATTTTTATCTTTAACACTTACTACTTCACATGATAATACTGTTTTAGTATCTTTACAAATTTCTTCCATTATTTTAAATGGAGGAACTTCTAAGTCTTCTTCTTTAATTCTTCCTTTTAAATGAATTTTATTATTATTATCTATTTTGGCGTAAACGTTGCAATTACCCCAAACTTTTCCATCTTCTGTCTTCATAAAAAAGGCATCAGTTGCTTCTTTATTATTTTTATATTCAAGCATATTACACTCACTATTAGCAACTAATTTACCAATTGTATTATTTGGTAAATATTTTCCTTTTTCATCTATAACAGCTACTTCAACCATATCATAAGTACGAAGTCCATGCTTATCTTCTTTTCCTAATTTAGGTTGTAGAGCATTAAATAATGAAAAGAAAATACCACCATGTTCACAATCTCCACCTGCAATAGACATAACAATTGGCGAAACTGGTAAATGTGTAATATCTTTTGCAGCATCAGTTTTTCTTAACATTTTATTCATAAATTTTTCTTCACCTAAAGATACAGGTTCTCCTGCAGCCATAGGAACTAATAAAAATGGTAATTTGATGTGTTGATAATTTGGATCTAAAGCAATTTTTTTAAATGTGTGTAGCCAAAATGATTTAGCTGAAACATCAAAATTGGCTTTATTAATTAATAAACTTGCTAGATGATGTTCTTTATCATAAATAGGTTCTAAAGCAAGTTTACATCCTTGCATTAATGAATCGGAAATACTTGATATAACATCTGTATTTGAATGCGTTGGAATAGATGCTCTAACGCTCATACTTCCCATAGAAGGAATGTGTGACACATTAGCGTCATGAAATATACCCATCGTAATAAAACTACGAATTTTATGAACAATAGCTTTTGGTCTAGTTGAATTAGTTGAACCACTAGAATATGTAATAGTAAAAACATCATCTAGATTAGAATCAACAAATTCATATTTTTTAATATTACCACTTAAGAATTCATTGACATCAATAATACTATTATCTTCATTTTTTAATTCAAATAATTTATTCTTAAAATCATAAAATTTATGATCTAATTCTTGATATGGATTTTTATGATTTGGTAATGAGTCAGTTAAAGAAAATACTACTTTATCTTTAATATGCGAATTATTAACAGCATCTTTAATATCCTTATAAACATCATCTGTTGCAAATAAAATATTAGCATCACACTCATCAATTATTTTAGTTATATAATCTTTATCAAAAATACTACCAAATATATTTAATTTAGCACCAATTAAGCTAGCACCACCAAGTAAATAAACAAATTCTGGAGTATTGGCCATACATACAGGAATTTCCATTCCTTTAGTTATACCATATTTATTTTGTAAAACACTGGCATATTCTTCCCATTTTACAAACATTTCTTCATAAGTTATATTATTTCCACGATAAAAAAGAGCCGTCTTATTTAATTTTTTCATCTTTTTAATACGTTCTTGTACTTCTATAGCCCATGCATGATTATGATTTTTATTTATATCATCTAAATGCTTTTTAGCACGATGACGCGCTTTTTCATTTCTTTTAAAATAAGCAGGAACTTGTTTAGTAGTTTTTTCTAACTTAATTTTACCTTTTACTTCTTCTATAATTTTGTTATAAAATTTAAAATTCATATTATCACCTATTCAAAATCTATATTAATGTTTTTTCTTTCGCCTAAATCTAATTTACGGTAACTAACACCACATTCATCAAACAATCTTTTAGAAGCTTTAAAATTATCTTGATCTTTATACTTATCACTTAAGTATATAACTTCTTTAATACCTGCTTGAATAATAGCTTTAGAGCATTCATTACACGGAAATAAAGCTACATATAATTTAGAGTCTTCAAAGTCTTTACGATTACCACGAAAATTTAAAATGGCATTTAATTCTGCATGGCATACATAAAGATATTTTGTTTCTAAAGGTTTTCCCTCTCTATCCCATGGAAATTTAGTATCATCAAAACCATTAGGAGCACCATTATAACCTATCGATAAAATTCGATTCATATTATCAACAATACATGCCCCTACTTGTGTATTAGGATCTTTACTCCTCAAAGCTGATAATTTAGCAATTCCCATAAAATATTCATCCCAAGTTAAATAATCTATTCTATTTTTATTCATATTAAATCACCTGGAAGTATTATAACATGCAAGGTATTAAAGCGCAAATAAAGAGGTTATTTTTTAACCTCTTTATTTAAATATTCCTCTAATTTTTGCAAACTTTCACCTTTTAGAATACGACACTTATGATATGCTTCTTTATCCTTAGTTAACATTTTGGCCATCCCTATACAACTACCAAAACCACATGCGCCACAATTATAACCGGGAAGATATTCTAAGATCTTTTCAGCATGAGTTTTACGCTTATTTAATATAATATCTAAAGTTACTAAAATGACACTCATAATAAAAGCGATGCCTGTTAAAATAATAATTCCCATCATTTCAAACACCTACGACAATTCATACAATTATGATTACATTTGCGATTATTAATTTTATATAAAACAAAAGTAAAAACCATCAAACAGATAATTAACAAATAAGGCATTAGTTAAATCTCCCAAATAAAATTGTCATAATAAAAGCAATAATAAAAGCAATGGGATAACCTTTAAAACAAGTAGGCATATTACGCGTATCAAGATATTCACGAATAGTTGCGAAAAGATAAATAATAAACATAAATCCTAGGCTACTACCTAAGCTAAAAACTAAGGTTTCTAACAAAGTATAAGAATTATTAATATTTAGAAGAACAACACCTAAAACTGCACAATTAGTCGTAATAAGTGGTAAATAAAGTCCTAAACTTTCATATAATTTTTTATTAAACTTACGAATTAATAATTCAAATATTTGAACTAATGAAGCAATAACTAAAATAAAAGTAATGGTCTTTAAATATTCCGCATCATAAGGAACTAGAACATAATAATATAAACCATAAGAAATTAAACTTGCTAAAGTAACAACTAAAACTACTAAAAAACCCATTGTTATAGCTTTTTTACGTTCTGTACTAGTACCAAAAAAAGGACATAAACCTAAAAATTTAGTAAGAACAATATTAGAACTAAAAATACTAGTAAAAAATAATTGCCACATTATTTATGCACCTTCTTTTCTTTAACAAAATTAATAAAAGCTAGTAAAAAACCAACAACTAGGAATGCACCTGATGGACTAACTAAAAAATTAGGTAAATAACTTTTATCAAAAACTTCAATAATAAATTTAGATTTTGTTAGTGTACTTAAATTATCAATTAAAGTTATAGTGCCGCTACCAAATAATTCTCTTATAAAAGCAATCATGGAAAGGGCTAAAGTATACCCTAACCCCATTCCAATCGCATCGAGTAAACTATAACCAATACTTTTTTTACTGGCAATATTTAAACATCTACCTAAAACAATACAATTAACAATAATTAAAGGTAAATAGATATTTAATACTTCATAAACATTAGGAACAAATTTGGATAATAAAATTTCAACAATCGTAACAAAAGTTCCTATAATTAAAATATAAGTTGGAATTTTAACATTATCTGGTACTATCTTTTTAATCATTGATACTAGAAATTCTGAAGCAATTAAAACAACAAGAACACAAAATCCCATGATATAGGCACTTTCCAAAGTTGTTGTTACAGCTAGTGCTGAACATAAACCAAGAAGTAAAATTAAAACTGGATTTTCTTTGAAAATACCATTTATAATTGTTTTCATATTTTCTCCTATACTAGTTCATAGACTAAATATATTAGACTAGAACAAATTAAGGCAACTATAGTTAAAACTAGAATTCCCCATATTTTTTTATTCTTCATTTGTTTCTCCTCGATAATCTTCTAAAACATTAATTAGTAATTGTTTTAAAGCTTTAGATGAATACGTTGCACCACTAACAGTATCTAATTCTTGTAAATTATTTTGATTATTAATTAAGGTATCAACATAATTAGCATTAGCAACAATTGTAAAATAACTATCTCCTTGTTCTAATACTTCATAACTTGTAACAACACCATCAGTAAGAACAACTTGGCATTTAATTAAACTTTGAAAACCTTTTTGCGTAGCAACATATGTTGTTATATTACCTTCTACATTTTTAGATATAATATTGAAATCGCTAACTGGTTCTTCCAAATCACCATCGCCTTCAATATCATCACTACCACTATTATAATCAAGCAAAGTGTTAATTGCTAATTTTTTAACAGCTGTTGATGAAACAGTCGCACCTGTAATAGTATCAATATTATCTAAATTAGTAGTATTAATAAATTTATCTGTATAATCGTTTTCTTCTACTTTAGCAAAGAAGCTATCATTTTGATCTAATATTTCATAAGAAATAATTTTACCATCACTTATAATTATTTTACCCTTAATATTACTAGAATATCCTTTTTGTGTCGCAATATAAGTAGTTTTATTACCATTTGTTTCTTTAGAAATAATATTATAGTTTGGATCAGTTTCAATATTGATATTTGCAAAACTATTAGATATATAGAAACCGCCACCTAAAATTAAAGCCCAAGCTATAATAAAAGGTAAAATAGCTGAACTAAGTTTGAATCGAGCTTTTGAACCGATACGATCTAAAATGAAAACAAACATATTCATAATTAAAATACTTGTCAAAACACCTTCCGGTAAACTTGTCATATAACGGAAGAAAACTGTTAAAATACCAAGAAATAAACCATAAAGAATTTGCGCAATTGGGGTTACTGGACTAGTAACAGGATCAGTTGCCATAAAAACAGCACCAAATAATAAACCACCACTCATTATTTGAAATAATGGATACCAAATACCCAAATCATTATAACTACCTATCATATAAGTTAAGAAGAAAACCGTTGTCACATAAACTGCTGGTATCTTCCATTTTATTGTCTTAGTTATAGTTAAATAAATAAAAGCAATTAAGCATAACAAAGCACTTGTTTCACCTAAAGCACCAGGAATTGTTCCAATAAAGAAATTCCATAGTGAACCATAAGGTTCTACTAAAGTACTATAAGTACCAATATCACTAAGCATAGAAGCATTAGTAAGAGGAGTAGCCGTTGTAACCGCATCTAATTCCGTTGGATTTAAATAACCTCCATTACTAGCAATAGTTGCAGCAAATGAGGCCATAATAGCTAATCTACCAATTAAAGCAGGATTAAAAATATTATTACCAAAACCACCGAAAATAAGTTTTCCTACTATACTAGCAAAAAAGCCACCAAACACAACAATCCATAATGGTGTATTAATTGGTAAAATAAGGCTCATAAATAATCCTGGAAAAAAACAATAACTATTTAAAACTGCTCTAAAAAAAGCTTTCCCTCTTTCCTTTTTAACAATAAATAAGTATAAACTTTCAATAATTGTAGTGGTTAAAACACCAACACCAATAAAAATTAATGGATAAAATAAACCAAAAGTAGTTGCGTCACCAACTAGATAAGGTTGTATTCCATTTTTATAAAAAGTAAATGCAATAATTGGAAGTAAAGCAATAAATAGATGTAGCATCATTTTGTTTGTCTTTTGTTTAGATTTAATATAAGTTCCTTTAACTACACGTAAATCTTCCATCTTACTCACCTCTTAGTCTTTCTTTAGCTGCTTTAATGTATTCACGAACATTAATTCTTGCAGGACAGACATATGTACATAAACCACAACTAATACAACGATCTGGTCTTAATTCTTTTAAACGTTCAGGTTTATTAATATTGTCTTTTACCATAACTGGAACTAATTTAGCTGGACAAACCTCAACACATTTACCACATCTTAAACATTGTGTTACTAATTCTTCTTTTTTATCATAAAGCGCTAAAACACAATTCAAGTTAGGACTAACTACTAAATCATCATTTGGAAGACTAATTCCCATCATTGGTCCACCTGCAACAAATAATAAATCTTTATATTTCTTATATCCACCAATAATTTCAATTACTTCACTAACTGGAGTTCCAACTTTAACCAAAACATTTTGAGGAGATTTCAATTTTTCTCCTGTAAAAGTAACAACACGTTCAACAAGGGGTTTATCATATTTTAAAGCTTCATATATTGCATAAATAGTAGCCACATTATTTACAATTATGCCTTTTTCACTAGGTAATTTTTTATATGTTACATGCTTAACAAATTCAACTAAGTTTTTTTCCCAACCCATTGGATAAAAATTAGGAACTTTACTAATCTTCATTCGTAAATAAGAACCAACATTATTTTCTAAAATTTTAACTAATTGTGTGTTGCTCTTTTTAACTGCAATAATAGCCTCGTCAATATTATTAATATCTAAAATAGCATCAATAGCTTCTAAGATTTCTTCACAATGTTCATTTATAAGAGCAAAATCAGCAGTAATATATGGTTCACATTCTACAGCATTAATAATTAAAGTATTAATTTTTTTATCCGTATCATATTTTACATAAGTTGGAAAACCACTACCTCCCATACCTACAATACCTTTATCACGAATAATATTGATAAATTCTTCTTTAGATAGTTTATTTATTTCTTTACGCTTAATTTCTTTTTCTACTTTTTCTTTAAAATCATTTTCAATAGCTACACATTTAACTATATTGCCATTAGCATAATGTCTTTCAACAAAATCAATAACTGTTCCACTAACACTAGACAAAATAGGAATACGTAAAACTCCTTTACGTTTACCTAAAATACTACCTTTATATACATAATCACCCTTTTTAACTAAAAGAGTTATATTATCATCATTTTGATTAACAAGTGGAATATAGACAATTGAAGGTTTAGTATATACTCCTATTTTTTTGTTAGAAGACATTTTTTTAAATCCTGGTATTTTTTTACCTTTCATTTTATCACTCCATCCTATATTCACTATAATTATACATTGTTTACTAATGATAAACAAGTAAAAAACATTAATTTAAAACAAAAAAAGGATACAAAAGTATCCTTGGGTTTAATGCACGAAATGTGCTTAATCTATATTTTAGGAGTGTATTTGTTTATCTTAATTGTAGGGTTCACCTATTTTTTCTATCTATCACCTCCGAACTAATTACATAATACAATTCTTTTGTGATAAATATATGAACAAACAGTGAAATCTAATTATTTTCTAATAAAGATAAACTAACTTTACCTCTTTCTTTATTAACATCGATAACATAACAATCAATAATATCTCCAACACTTACAACATCAAGTGGATGTTTAACGTAAGAATTAGATAATTTTGAAATATGAATTAAACCATCATCATGTAAGCCAATATCAACGAAAACACCAAAATCAACGACATTACGAACAGTACCTTGTAATTTCATTCCTACTTTCAAATCACTAATATCTAAAATATCACTTCGTAAAAGTGGTTTAGGCATATTATCACGTGGATCACGATTAGGCTTTTTAAGTGATGAAATAATATCTTCTAAAGTATAAATATCAGTATTTAATTTTGCAGATGTTTCTTTAACATTTAAACTATCTAGCTTAGATACTAAATTATCACTACCAATATCTTTAATATCACAATTCAATTCTTGTAATAATTTAATAGCAATATTATAACTTTCTGGATGAATTGCCGTAGCATCTAAAACATTATTGCCATCAACAATACGTAAAAAACCAATAGCTTGTTCGTAAACTTTATCGCTTAATAATTTCTTAATTTCCATTCTTGAATTAATTCGTCCTGCTTTATCACGATATTCTAATATTTTATCAATATTCTTTTTAGTAATGCCAGATACATATTTAAGTAATGAAGGAGATGCTGTATTAATATTAACTCCAACACTGTTAACCGCTTTACTGACAACAAAATCTAAAGAGTTAGTCAATTCTTTGTTTGAAACATCGTGTTGATATAAGCCGACGCCAATACTTTGTGGATCTATTTTAACTAATTCTGATAGTGGATCTTGAAGTCTTCTACCAATACTTATAGCACTTCTTTTTTCAACTGTTAAATCAGGAAATTCATCAATGGCCAATTTAGAAGCACTATAAACACTTGCTCCCGCTTCACTAACGATAATATATTCTACTTTTCTTTTAGCTTCTTTAATTGTATCAGCAATAAATTTTTCACTTTCACGTGAAGCAGTTCCGTTACCTATAGCAATAATATCAATATTATATTTATCAATTAATTCTAACACTTTCTTTTTAGATGCTTCAATTTCATTTTTAGGTTCATGAGGATATATTACCTCAATTGCTAGTTTTTTACCTGTTGGATCAATTACTGCTAGTTTACATCCTGTTCTAAAAGCTGGATCGAAACCTAACACCTTTTTATCTTTCATTGGTGGTGTCATTAATAATCTTTCTAAATTTTTAGAAAAATTATCAATCGCAACAACTTCAGCTTTGGCAGTCAATTCACTTCTAATTTCTCTTTCAATTGATGGTGCAATTAAACGTTTATAAGCATCTTCAATAGCTTCTATAACTACTTCACAAACATAAGAATCTTTATTCTTAATGATTTTATTTTCTAAATAAGTTAAAACTTTTTCTTTTGGATAATCAATACTAACATTTAATATTTTTTCATTCTCACCACGATTTAAAGCTAAAATACGATGAGGTTTAATAGTTTTAACATTTTCGCTATAATCATAATACATAAGATAAGTTTCATTCGAATCATCAGCATCTTTTTTCTTTTTAGAACTAATAATGCCATATAAGTAAGTATTTGTTCTTATCCATTTACGATAAGAAGCATTATCACTAATCCATTCACTGATAATATATTTAGCACCTGTAATAGCTTCTTCTACACTTTTAACTTTATCATTAATAAATTTAGATGCCATAGTATTTAAATCACCTTTAGTTGGAAAAGCCATAAGCATTTTTGCAAGTGGTTCTAAGCCATTATTAATCGCATCAGTTGCTTTTGTCTTTTTCTTTTCTTTATAAGGACGATATAAATCCTCTACTTCGACTAATTTAGTAGAAGCCATAATTTTTTCACGTAATTCATCTGTCATTAACCCTTTTTCATCTATTAGACGAATAACATCTTCTTTACGTTTTAATAAATTAACTTGATATGTATACACTTCATTAATTTTTCTAATTTGTTCTTCATCTAAAGCACCAGTTGCTTCTTTACGATAACGAGCAATAAAAGGAATTGTATTTCCTTCTTCTAATAATTTTAAAACGCTCTCTACTTGTCTATCTTTTACATTAAGTTCATTACTAATTTCTTTAATTATTTCAATATTCATGTCATACCTCTTTCTAGCATTATAATTATAACATAAATATTAAAGTTCAATAATATTTTCCTTAGTAATTTTTAGTTTGGTGTAAAATTTAAGCATTCTAAGTAATCTCAATAAAGCTTCATCTTTCATTTTACATTCTAACATTAAATCAATATTTGCATTAGATTCTTTAACAGCATCTAACCAATTTAAAAAATCTTTTAAACTAATATAATCATGATGACTTATTTTATGTTTCATATCTTTAGGAGTTGAAATATGCATTTTAGGATTAAACTTAGTACCCTTCCAAGTATCAAGAATTCGTGGTAATAATTTTTGAAAAGATAAAGGTGAACGATTAATACGATTATGATGATAGTCAAAAACAAAAGGAATTTTTAATTGTTCACACAAACTAACAACTTCACTAGCATTAAACACTCTATCATCATTTTCTAACATGATTATTTTTTTTAAATGATCAGGTAATTTTAAAAAACTATTTTTAAAACGCTCCAAAGCTTCTTCTTTACTCGGATAACCACTTCCGATATGAATAACACACATGCTATCGATATTCATAGCTTTAAAAATTTGATACTGACATTCTAACATTTCTATACTTGTTTTGATTACCTCTTCATCAAAACTATTTAAAACACAATATTGATCAGGATGAGTATCAACACGAATATTATGTTCTTTTATATATTTTCCTACCATTTGCCATTTATCTATAAAAGGATTAATATAATCAAAATCTACATCATTATGAGTTGCAAGTGGTATGATATTATGCGTAAATCGGTAAAAATATATTTTATTTAAAACATTATATTTTAAAACCTCTAATAAATGATCAAGATTATAATCTATTATCTCTTTTAATTTATCATTACCACTTGAACCTAGTTTTTTATAATTAGTATAGTTAATTGTTTTAAATGATGTCTGTAACGTTACGGGAATTACAGCATACCCCAATCTTATTTTCATAAATCACCATTATTATTATGATAATAGCAATTATTTTTATAATATTAAACTAAAAAATTCATAACTAAATCAATAATAATATTTTTTTCTCTTGGATTAGATTCAGCAATTAGAAGAGTTAAAGCCGCTAAAGTGTTGTTATCAATAACTTGTCTATTATCTTTATATAAGATTGCATAATATTGCAAAAAATAAATAAACAATGTAGCAGCTATTCTCTTGTTACCATCAATAAACACATGATTTTTAACAACCATGTAGAGAAAATTAGATGCTTTTTCTTCTACTGAAAAATATACATCCTTTCCATCATAAGTTTGATAAATATTACCAATAATACCTTCTAAACCACGATTTCTTTCTAAAGCAAATAAATTACTTTTTTCATTAAACTTTAATTTTTTAATTACCTCTATGCATTGGTCATAAGTAATTTTTAAATCACTATTATTCCCTTTAACTTTCTTAATTGTTTTATGATCATAATCATCTAATAAGTCTAAAGCTTTAGAATACTCACCAATTACTTTCAATATGCCTTTAGCATCACTATCTTCTAAACGTTCATCCATACGATTAGCAATATCAATTAACTTAATTGTTTTTTCCAAATAATCCAATCTTTTTTGATTAACCACATAACCTCTAATCATATAATCCTTTAAAACTTTAGTAGCCCATTTTCTAAAAATAATTCCATTTTTAGATTTAACACGATAACCTACACTAATAATTACATCCAAATTATAAAAATTTACAAGCTTATCAGAATTTGCAATTCTCATTTTTTGAGAATTGCTTTTTTCATCTAATTCTTCTTTAAAAGCATTAATGATATGCTTACTTATTGTTTTAATATCTCTTCCAAATAATTGTGCCATTTGTTGTTGCGATAACCAAACTGTCTCATCTTTCATATTTACTTCTAATTTTACATTTTGATTTTCAAATAATATAATTTCATTTTTCATTTCAATCCTCCCTTTCTTCATTTTTACTATATAATTTTCCTCCTTTCTTTATATATTTGCTCCCAATTAAATTATTGTTAAACGTTAATATATCTCGTACAAAGCGAGTTTGAGCTCTAATATCAAATAAATTATACCAAACGAACATTTGTTTGTAAATGTAGAAATAAAATATTTCATAAAAAAACACCAAAAATGATGTTAATTCCATAAATGATATGGATAAATATTATTACTAATTAATTTATTAATTTCTTTAACAACTTTTTCTTTATCTTCTAAATATGTTATTCCTAGCCATTTAGCATCTGTTTTTATAACATTTACACTCACTTTTTCTTCCCTTATTATTTTATTTACAACATTAGGAATCAAATATTCACAAGTTAAAATATTATTTTTATTATCTTCTAAAAAAGAACTAAAATTATCTTCTAAATATTTGAAAATACTAGGCATAAATCCAAACATATTCATAGAAACTAAAGTATCATCTTCTATTGTAAAACTGTCACTTTCATCCAAAGGATACGCTTTAATAATATTATTTTCTTTTAAGACTTTACTTTCAACTAATGATGTTAAACTATTATTTTTTGAAAAACAAATACCTCTTTTTACAGCACCATTATCTGATAAAGTATTTATAACCTTATATCCTATTACACAATAATTGTTTTGATTATGATTACTTGAAAGAAAATTGGCTGCTTTTTTATATGCTTCAAAGCCATAAAAGTCATCGGCATTAATAATTGCGAATGGCTCATTAATTAAATCTTTAGCTGCTAAAACAGCATGTGACGTTCCCCATGGTTTGGTTCTTTCAGATGGAACTTTAAATCCTAATGGAATATTATTCATATCTTGAAAAGCATATAAAACTTTTATTTTCTTTTCAATACGCTTTCCTATTGTTTTCTTAAAGATTTGTTCATTTTCACGTTTGATAACAAACACAACTTTATTAAATCCGGCTTTAATAGCATCATAAATAGAATAATCAATAATAAACTCCCCATTAGGTCCCATTGGTTCAATTTGCTTAAGTCCACCAAAACGGCTTCCCATACCAGCTGCTAAAATTAAAAGCGTTAAATCTTTCATTACTTATCGCCACCTTTACCTATTTTCCTATCAATCAAACTTGCTTTTTTTACTATTTTATCCCCGTATTTTAGTTTTAAATTATCTAGCACTTTATCAAGTTCTCGATTAGATTCATTATCACTGATATCTTCAAATAGAGAAACTTGATGATTATAAGTTAAAGATAAATTATCTAGCCTTAATCCTATTAATCTAACAGCCTCAATAGGATACATTTCATCTAAAATAGTTTTGGCTAAATTATATATTTCTTTAGTATTATTAGTAGCATTAACTATCTTCTTTTGATGACTTTTTCTTTTAAAATATTTATCTTTTAAAACTACTACTACAACACTTGCATATTTATTACTGCTTCTTAAACGCGCACTTACATGTTCAGATAATGCAAGTAAATAACTATATAATTCGTCTTTATTAGTAACATCATGATCTAATGTAATTTCATTACCAATTCCTTTTTGTTCATAATCAGTACTATCAACAATAGAATTATCAATACCATTAGCTTTATTAACCATATCAGAAGCCATATTTTTAAAATACTTACTCAAAAAAACAACATCTGTTTTAGCTAAATCACCTATTGTTTTAATACCTAAAGTAATTAATTTTTCACTCGTTTTTTTACCAATTCCAAATAAATCACCTATAGGTAATGGCCACAATTTTTCTTTAACTTCATAATCATAACATGTATGAATTTTATTAGGTTTCGAAAAATCAGAAGCCATTTTAGCGCATAATTTATTATTGGCAATACCGATATTAACCGTAAAACCTAATGTATCATATATTTCTTTTTGAATTTTTTTTGCAAATTCCAACTCATCACCATAAAGTTTCTTTACGGGAGTATAATCAATAAAACATTCATCAATACTCATTTGCTCTAAATCCGGCGTATATTTTTTTATTATATTGATGAACTTTTTAGACATTTCACTATAAAAATGATAATTAGAAGGATAACTTCTTAAACTAGGACATTTCTTTTTGGCACTATATAATGTTTCACCTGTTACAACGCCCATTTTTTTAGCAGGTGTTGATTTAGCTAAAACAATACCTGTTCTTTTTTTAGGATCACCACCAATTACTGCATAAGAATTTCTTATATCATATTTATATCCTTTATTTAAAAGTTCAATTGCTGTCCAAGAAAGAAAGGCATTATTAACATCAATATGCATAATAATCCTATTCATAACTACCATATCCATAAATATATTTATCATCTAAAGGGATAACACGTTCTTTGATACCTTTATCACTCAAAGATGGAATATTACCTTCAATAGTCAAAACATAAATAACTCCATTTTCTTCTTTTGTACCTGTAACTAATGCTGTATGATCAATAATAGAATCATAATACTGAAAAAACATCATGTCTCCTCTTTTTGGTACATAATCCTCTTCAGTATACAATCTATTTTGCTTAGAAAACCAACGTGCCGCTTGATAACCACTATCCAACAAAGGATAAGTAGTTCCAACATGATTTGTACCTAAATACTCATCAGCTTCCAAAAGTCCCCATGTAACAAATTCTGTACACCAACCTCCAGGTGTTGATGATTCACCATTAGGATAAATACTATTGTACTTAGCAATTTGTTCCAAACTAGCATCTTTATTTTCTAAAGATAGATAATTAATAGCTGTATCTAAATAATGTTTAAAAGCATATTCTTCACTATTTAAATAATTTAAAACTTCAGTAGTTGGAGATTTATAACTATTGTTTATTTCTTCATTTTGTTCACTAAATAAACAATAAGTCAAATTCACACTATTACTATACATAACTTGAAAAGATATGAAAAAAATTAAAGAACTAACAATTATTTTTAATACTTCTTTTTTCATCTTTACCACCTAAATTAATTATATCATCTAAACCTATGTTCGTAAAGAAATAAAAGCTGTTTAAATGATTTCATCATCTAAACTTTCTAAATCATCAAGTAATTTTGTTAAATTTTTAGTATCAAATATAATATTTTTAATATTATAAGATTTTTTAAAATAATGGATACAATCTTTTAACATTCTTAAATCACTATGATCTACTTCACCATTTAAACTTATTAATAAATCATTATTATGAAGGGTTATTGTCTTTTTTACCATATAATCACCATCAAAACTATAGCACTTTTTGGTTTATTTGTGTTTTTTTCGACAAAAGAAGAAAATATGTGCTAAAATAAAGATGAAAAGGTTGTGATTATATGCATATATTTACTATTTTAATAACTAAATTTTTAATATTTATTTTAAATATGCTAAAGCGTGGTGGTTCTCTTCCAGGACAACTTGCTTTAAAATTAGACAAACATCTTTTTAATTATTTTAAAATGCCAAAGATCGTTATTATGGTAACAGGTAGTAGTGGTAAAACAAGTACATCTTATTTAATAGCGCAAGCATTAGAAAAAAATGGTTTCAAAGTAGCTCATAATCGTAGCGGTAATAATTTAACATATGGCCTTGCTACTCTACTTATTAAAAATACTAAATTAAATGGTTATATTAAAGCTGATGCAATTGTTTTTGAAACTGATGAACGTTATACTAAACAAGTTTCTAAATATTTAAAACCTAACTATTTTGTTGTAACAAATATTACACGTGATCAACCACCACGACATGGTCATTATGAAATAGTTTATAATTGTATTAAAGATGCTTTAAATGAAAATACTCATTTAATAGTTAATGGTGATGACCCTTTGACTTTAAAATTATCTTTAGAACACAATGGTAAAAAAACTTACTTTGGTCTTAGTAAACATAAAGATACTATTGCTTATCCAATTACTAATGCCTTAGATTTTATTTATTGTTCTAAGTGTCATACTAAACTAAAATATAAATATGTTTCTTTTAGTAATGTTGGTTCTTATTATTGTCCTAATTGTGATTTTAAAAGACCAAATATCGATTTTGAAATTACTAACATTAGTGATGAATTAACAATAAATAAGAAATATAAAGTTAAGCAAAATACCGATATTGTTTATACATATTATAATATTGTAGCTGCTTTTGCTACTTTAGCTGTTTTGGGTGTTGATAAAAATAAAATCACTCTTTCTTTAAATGATATTAAATTATCAGAAAAAAGATATGATTATTTAACTTATAAAAATAGAGATTGTTATATTTTAAGTGGTAAAAATGAAAATGCACCTAGTTATAATCAAGCTATTAATTATATTTCAAAAATTAAAGAAAAGAA
Source organism: uncultured Bacilli bacterium (assembly GCA_944358325.1). Classification (GTDB taxonomy): domain Bacteria; phylum Bacillota_I; class Bacilli_A; order RF39; family UBA660; genus CALVXF01. Next base: position 29,653 of record CALVQV010000002.1, on the reverse strand, counting down.
AACAATCGTTTTCGGTTTTGAATATATCAGTTTACGTTATCCTTATAAAGATATTTCATGGCTATATGATATTGATTTTGAATTATTAAAAGATGAAGATATTAATTCTTTTGTCTGTATCGGGCCATATGCTTATGATATTGCAGTTAGAGCTAAGCTAGCAGGTATTAATCCTAAAAAAATTAAAATTTGTTTAAATCTTGGTGATATTAAAAATTATTTAGATGATTCAAAAGGAAATATTTATGGTATTTTAAATTTAGGAACAGATAAGAAATTTAGAAAAATAGTAGGTGAAAAATGAAAATACATATCGCACATTTATACTATGATTTATTAAATTTATATGGAGAAAATGGAAATATTAAAGCTCTTAAAAACGCATTAGAAAAAAATAATGATGTATATATCCATTTTTTAACTATTGATGATGATTTTAATATAAATGATTATGATTTTATTTATATTGGCATGGGAACCGAAGAAAATATGCATATTGCTTTAAAAGATTTCATAAAATATAAAGATGACTTAAAAAAATATATTGAAGATGATAAAATTATTTTGGCAACCGGCAACTCTTTTGAAATGTTTGGTAAATTTATAAATTATAAAGATAAACATATAAAGGCTTTAAGTATATTTAATTATTATACAGAAGATACTAATAAAAGAGTTGTTGGTGAGAAAAAGTTAAATTGTCCTTTTACTTCAAAACCAATAATTGGTTTTGAAAATCGTGGTAGCACTACTAAAGGAAATTTAAATTTTTTAGAAAACGGATATACATATAAGAATTTTTATGGTACTTATATCATAGGACCTATTCTTGTTAGAAATCCAGAATTATTAAGATATTTCGTATATAAATTAACTAATAAACACGAAAAAATCGATTTAAAATTAGAAGAAGAAGCATATAATAGAAAAGAGAGAGAATAAATAATGTTTGATATAGAAAAAAGACCGAAATTCCTTTTTATTGATATTGACGGAAATCCAATACCAGTCTATTTAGATGATCTACCTAAAGATGTTTGTGACACTGCTATTAAAAATGAAAATATTGGTAATGATGTACAACATCGTTTTGTTATTCCTTACGCTGTTAAAAAAGTTTTAAATAATCGCAATTTAAGAAAAGCATGTCATAATAAAGGTTATTTAGACACTATTAAAGAATCATTAAAGGAAAACTATATTGTACTTGTCGATATCACTAATTATAACAATTATCATCGTGGAAAGAAGCATGAGGGAACTTTATTTCACAACTCAGTTATAACTGAAAATCAACATGAATATTTAAACGAATTACATAATATTTTAAATACATATAATTTTGTAAGATGTGAAGAAATGTGCCCAAACGGTCAAGTTGTTTCAATTATGTATGATGATTTTTGTACAAAATATGGTATTGGTGGCGATGAAAAAAGAATATAAACTTATTCTTTTTTTTCATATAATATTATAGGTGATATTATGAATAATAATAATTGGTGGCGATGTCGCGGAATTTGGTTTATTTTTACAAGTGTGTTTTTTACTCTTTTAATTTATCAAATTATTCTTACTTTTATTTTTATTACACGTTTTAATTTATTTTTAATTTTTATATTTTTATTTTTATGGTGTTTTTGTATTTTTCGTATAATATGGTGATAATAGTTTAGCTGTTTTAAACATCAACTCTATTTCTCTATTAAACAAAACACAATCATTATAAACAGATTTTGTAAATTCTAATTTTGGTGGTAAAGCAATTAAAATAAAAAATAATTTACGTTCTTCCATTAAAAGAGGATAATTTTTTTCATAGCGTTTTAGTACTTCACTAAAGTCATAATTTCTTCCACATCGTCTATAAAGTTTATATAAATCAAAAATTGGAATATCAATTTTACTTTTATCCCAACTTATTAAATATGAATTAGTATTTTTTAAAAAATGATCTAAATTTAAATTATTATGTAAGACAACTTGTCTTACTTTTTCTTTTGTTTTAATTAATTCATACCATTCTTCTACTTGTTCTTTACAAAAAGCTAAAGCTTCATAAAAAAAACTAATATTGCGAATTAATAAATATTCAGATGGACTCATATAAATTTTCGTTTCTATTACTTTTATTAATTCATCATAATAATTAGTTAAATAATATATATTATTTACTATGTCTTCATATATTTCTTTATATTTATCATTATCAATTTCTTTAAAAAAACTTGTTTTAGCATGAAGTAAACTTACTAAATCAATCATGTCTAATAATTTTTGTTCGTTAGGTGTTTCTACCTCTTCAATATATTCAATTAATTTATATTCATTATCTTCTATGATATTTGGATAATATTTAAATCCCCTACTATTTAAATAATCAATAATAGGATTATTAATTTGTTTTTTTACAACAAATCTTTTATCACCAGTATCTAAAATATATGATTTACCTCTTATTTCTACTTTTTTAAGAGGTAAATCAAATATTTCTTTTATTTTATTAATTTTCATTGGCAGGTATTAATAATTTATCACCTATTTTTAAATCAGTTATATCATTATACAAGCATAATGTTTCATTTGTTATATGATATTTTTCTAAAATCGTATTTATAGTATCTCCTTCACGCACAATATGAATATGATATGTTACATATAGAGAATCTTTATTTTCTATTTCGACAATATTACTAACAACTTCTTGAATATTTCTATTTTCTTCAACAATTGGTGCATTAGAATCTTCCATTTTATTATTCGTCTCACTTTCTATATCGTTAGCATCAATAGTAATAACTTGTTTTTCAACTTCAATAAGTTTTTCTACAATTTTATCAATAACTACTTCAATATTAACAACTAACTTATCTTCATTTAAAATTTCATAATAAAAATCATTAATATCAATAATCGCATTACTTATATCATAATGACTATCTAAATCAATGTTAAATGGTAATTCATAACTAAATTTATCATTTGTTGGACTATTATCTTCTATTTTATATTCTCCAGAAATAATAAATTCACCTGTAACTAATCCTTCTTCTTTATGTAATGTGTGTTCTAAAGAAATACTTGTAATTTCACTTATTTTAGTTTTAAAAGGTATTTCATGTTTAAACGGAACAATCTTTTTCATATTTCCTCCTCACTACTTAAAGATATGAAAAAAAGGAGCTTTTTATTCTCCTTTTTGCATCTTTTTGTATAATCTTTTAACTTCTTTTTGTTCTTTATATTGTTTCATATCATTAATAATATCTTTACGATAAGAATATAAAACATTAAAATATTTATTTTGTTCATCAACGATAGGCATTTTTATTTTAGTATCATGATTTATGAAATAGTTTTTTCTATATAATTTATGTTTCAATTCAATGATTGCGGAGCATCTATCCATTATTTGTTTATCCTTTAGCATTTCTGGCACTTCACCACATAAACCATTAATTGCTGGTACAGCAGCTTCTAATGTAACATAGCTTGCTAAATTGTTAATATAATATTCTTGATCATTATCATATACAAAACTTTTTAGTAAAATAAATTCCATAGTTTGGCATTGACCTAAAAAATAGTCTAAATCACTAAGAGTTTCTGCCCCAAAAACGCAATCATCTAAATCAGCTTTTTCATCTTCTACAAACAAATTAATTCTTGTTCTTTTTGAACATTCATTGATTAAATAACTATTTTTATGTCTTTCAGACGTCGTTTTTAAAAGATTCATTAACTGAGTATATTTCCAAGCCTCATCTTTATTTCCTTCTTCTAATAAATCATCTCTTAATTCATTAACAATTTCATATAAACGCCAAGAACGTTTTTTAGGTAAATCTTTTTTATCCCAATGACTATTAACGTATTTATCTAAATGCTTATAAAAATTATCTAAATAAATTAAACCAAAGTCGATAATATCAGAAAATTCTGTATTTTCAGTATTTGATAACATGTCTATATATCTTTCCCAAAATAAATTTTCTAATTTTTGTTGTAGTTTTTTTTTCATATTTTAATTTCCTTTTCTATTTATGTATTCATAAACTTCTTTATAATTACTAACTGTTATATATTTAATATCTTTTTTTATTTCTTTTGGAATATTAACTAAGTCTCTTTCATTTTCTTTAGGTATAATAATTGTTTTTACACCATTACGATAAGCCCCAATACTTTTTTCTTTTAAACCACCTATTGCTAAAACATGACCTCTTAGTGTTATTTCACCTGTCATCGCGATATTCTTGTTTACTTTTTTATTAGTTAAAGAACTAATTAAAGCAGTTGTTAAGGCTATACCTGCACTAGGACCATCTTTAGGAATAGCTCCTTCTGGCACATGAATATGAATATCATTATTACTAATAATATCATAGTCTATATTAAAAGTAGTGGCATTGGCTTTTATATAGCTAAAAGCAATTTTTGCACTTTCTTTCATGACATCTCCCAACTGACCTGTTAAAACCAAATTACCATTTCCTTTAAAGTAATTAACTTCAATTGGTAAAAGTTCACCACCATAGGCAGTATAAGCTAAACCATTAACCACGCCAACACTTGCCTCATTACTTTGAATGTGAAAATATTTTTCTTTACCCAAATACTTAGTTAATAGTTTTTCGTTAACTTCATAATTATCTTGATTATTATCGTTCATAACTATTTCAGTTACTATTTTACGAATAATTTTTGATAATTGACGTTCTAATTCACGAACCCCAGCTTCTCTTGTGTAAGAACGTATTACTTTTAAAATAATATCATCTTCGATAATTAATTTTTTAATATCTAGGCCATGATTAGAACATATTTTAGGAAGTAAATGCTTTTTAGCTATATCTAATTTTTCATATTCTGTATAACCACTTAATGAAACTATTTCTAAACGATCTTTTAAAGCTTCTGGAATATCTTCAATATTATTAGCTGTTGCGATAAACATAACATTTGATAAATCATATTCTTCTTCAATATAATTATCACTAAAGAAACTATTTTGTTCAGGATCTAAAACTTCTAATAAAGCACTAGCGGGATCTCCATCATAATCATGACTCATTTTATCAATTTCATCTATTAAGAATAAAGGATTAATACTGCCGGCTTTTTTCATTGCTTCAATAATACGACCTGGACTAGCACCAACATAAGTTCTTCTATGTCCCATTATTTCATTAACATCTCTGATACCGCCAACACTCATTTTAACAAAATTACGATTAATAGCTTTAGCTATAGAAATAGCTAAACTGGTCTTTCCAACACCTGGTGGTCCAACCAAACAAATTATTGGTGATTTTAAAGAATTAGTCATTTTTTTTACAGCCAAATATTCAATAATACGTAATTTTACATCTTCCAAACCATAATGTGATTTATTTAAAAGTCGTTTTACTTGTTTTAAATCATCATTATCTTTAGTTTTATTACTCCATGGAAGTTCTAAGAGCCAATGAATATAATTATCAATCACACTTTTCTCTGGAGAATTAATATTCGTTGTTTCATATTTTTTTATTTCTTTATTCAAACGTTCAATAATAGATTTAGGAGCTTTTAATTTAGCTATTTTTTGTCTAATAATTTCAGGTTCATTATCTTCATTTTCATTAAGTTCTTCACGCATAGCTTTAATGCGTTCACGAATATAATATTCTTTTTGGGAATTATCTATTTCCATTTTTACTTTAGCATCTATTTTATTTTCTAAATCATACATTGTTTTTTCTTCATATATATCTTTTAAAACCATGTTAGCTCTATCACTAGCGTTTATAGTATTTAAATAATTTAAAATTCGATCATAACTTATAGGTAAGTTAGGAACAATAATATCTGTCATTTTATCTAAATCAGTCGTTCCTAAAATGAGTGATAAAATACTATTAGACATATATGGTAAAACTTGTGTAGAATCTTGCACTTCACGATAAAGTTTACGTACCATTAAATTTTCTTCTGTTACATCTATTTTTTCTTTTGTTACTTCTTCTACTATAGATTCTAAATATGTATCAGTATGCATATCAATATATTCAAGTACTTTAGCTCTTACTAAACCTTTAATAATAATTCTTGTTTTACCATTAGGTAGTTCTAAAATATGTTTTATTTTAGCTATGACACCTATTTTAGGTAAGTCTTTAATTAAGGGTGTATCTTCTAAAGGATTAATACCACTTACAACAAGTAATTTACTATCATGAAATAACTTACTAGAATCAATAATATTAAGATTAATATTGTTATCAAATTCTAAGCGAATTTCATTATGAGGTAATAAGACAATGCCTTTTAAAAGGATAACTGGTAAATTTATTTTTGTCACAACATCACCTCTTGAAATTGTTTTTATTATAGCATAATAAAGAGAAAAGTATATACTTTTCTCCTTATTTTTTTAATATTTTTTTACCACTTATTACCACTTAAAAAAATTCTTCATATCGAATACTATTAACACCTATTTTATAATAATCTTCTGTATGTTTTAAAGGTTTAAAGTTATATATAAGCATATAATCTTTTTTGTCTTTTAACTTATATTTATTATCAAAACGATCTTTTAAAACTAAGTTAGAATAATGATAGTCTTTATATAAATTATATTTTGTAATCATAGCTTCTGGATAAGTGTAAACAATTACTTCTAAATTAGGATGCTTATGATAACGTTTATGATAATTATCTACTATTTTTTTAGTTTGTTCATAGTCTAATTCATAAGATAATGTTACTTTAGATGCTCCTAAGCTATGTAGTAATGCAACAGTATAAGAATTTACAACATTAAAAGAAAAATCTGTTATAACATCATTATAAGCATATAAACTACCTAATTCACCAACTAATAAAGGTCCTTTATATTTTGGATGTTCTAATAAAACACGTGGCAATTTTAATACTTTTTTAGGATCATCAATTTTATTAAATAATTCTTCTTCTAAATATAAAGTATCATAATCTTTATCGATATTATTATAATTAGTAATACTATCTACTAAAACGCTTGTCTTCTTTTCTTCTTTAAAATCTTTTAATTCTATTTTATATTCACATTTCTTTATTAATGGTCTTTCTAAACGTCTATTATCTAATTTCAAGAATGTTTCTCTTCTTAATTCATTAATTTTACTAACAGGCATAAAAATATTATCATCAACTATAATATTTAAACTAGAATATTGATAAACTGTATCTTTTATTTTTTCTAATTGTTTTGTTATATCTTCTTTAGTAGTTGGATGGTTTTGAGCAGGTGCAATATCATAATCTAAAGTATAATCAATCTTTATATTATCACATTTAATTATCATAGTTGGTTTTTGATTTTTCTTAAAAATTGCTTCTGCTTCTACCATTACTTTTCTCTTACTATTATTTATCAATTCATTGATATTTTGTAATTGTAAATAATCACTTGTTTTTAAAACTTTACTACCTATTTTAATTTTATCTTTAACAATACATTCTATAACTTCTCCTTTAGAAGCTTCTTTAACAATTTTATTATTTACTTTAAAAACATTTAAAGTAAATCCGTAATCATCATCACCAACAATTCTAAGTCCATCATTTATAGCTACATTTTCTTCTAATAATATGCTTATTTTATTGTTGTTACTACTTATAACCTTACCAACAGGAATTCCCATATGATTAGGACGATATTTATTTATAAAAGCATTATTATCTTCATGAAACAAAAAGCCTTTAGTAAATTCACGATTAAATAATTTTTTTAAATTATATATATCTTCTTTAGTAATATCAACATATCCTTTTTCTACATAAGAATCAATAGCTTTACGATATAATGCAGTAACAAAATAAACATATTCTTTACGCTTCATTCTTCCTTCTATTTTTAAACTATCAACACCACATTCAATTAATTTACCGATATTATCTAAAGTATTTAAATCTTTAGTACTAATTAAATATCCTTCATCTATTTTCTTGTTATTACTTTCTAATGTGTATTTTTGTCTACAACATTGAGCACATGTTCCTCTATTACCACTACGATTACCTATTAAGGTACTCATAAAACACTGTCCAGAATAACTTACACATAAAGCGCCCTGAATAAATACTTCTAATTCAATATTAACATTTTTTTTAATATTTCTAATTACTTCAATAGGTGTTTCACGAGCAATAACACATCTTTTTAAACCTAATTTTTGCGCTAATTTAACCCCATCTAAATTATGAATATGCATTTGGGTTGAAGCATGAATTTCAAAATCAGGATAAGTTTTTCTCACCAAGTCAAGCATTCCTAGATCTTGAATAATAATAGCATCTACTTTACTTTCAATTAAAAAAGCAATATATTTCATAAAAGTTTCTACTTCATCTTCATATACGATTATATTAGTTGTAACATAAACTTTAACATTATATAAATGAGCATAACGAACCGCAGAAATTAATTCTTCATTAGAAAAATTATTAGCAAAACTACGTGCTCCAAACATATAGCCGCCTAAATAAACAGCATCACAACCAGCAGCAATCGCTGCTTTTAAACATTCCATATTACCTGCTGGAGCTAACAACTCTGGTTTTTTCATACAAAACACCTCAAACATATTATAACGCATTATAAATAATAAAACAAAATAAAAAATACGAAATATTCGTATTTATTCTTGTAAATGTTCTTTTAGAGAACTAATAGTATATCCTTTACTTTCAATATAACTAATCATACTATTTAATTCTCCCAAAATATTATCATTTACCTCTATCGCAATCAAATTACCACTTTTAATATTTTGTTTCAAAGTTGCTAATCCATTACTTTTAATATAAATACTAGGATATATAGTAACATTATTATTTATTTTACAAACATCTAAATAATTTTTATTTTTTTCTTGCATTAAACAATAACTATATCCTTGATTAATAACATTTTTAATAACGATATCCACCCATGGAAATGATGGATCAGTATAATTTCCATCATAACTTAAATTACCTATTTCATAATTTTTACTTATTTCATTTATTTTTTCATTATTATGTTCTAACCACATACCATCTATAAATAAAGTAGCTTTAGTATTTCTTTTATTTAAAACATTAATTAAAGAATTAACATCACTATCTTCGTAAATTAAAAATAATAAGCTTATCATATTTTTTTCTTTATTACCACTTGTTATATATTTATCAATATTTTTACTTATTGTATTTTCAGGTTTAACATCTTCAAATACTAGTAAAGACTCTGTAAAACTACCTATCTGTTTCATTTTATCATAACTTTTATTTATATCTACTTTACGTCCATTAATTCCTGGAATAAATTCATCTTCATTTATGATAGCTTCTATGGGCTTAATATAATAAGAATCAGCTACACTTTTTAAGTGAACCATAACTTCATCATTTTCTTTAATAACTGTCATTGTTTTTTCAGTATATATAAAACTAACTAATAAAAGCGCTAGTAAACCAATTCCTTCAAATATTTTCCTCATATTTTCACCCAATTAATTATACGAGGAAATTTAATTTTTATTCATAATTTAAGTGTTTTAATGAATCAATTACAAATTTACCATTTTTTCTAATTAATACATCATCAAAATAAATATCTGGATTAAGTAATACCATATCCCAATGAATAGAACTAATATTACCATTAAAAGCATCTTTATAAGCTCTACCAGGTGTAAAATGAATAGATCCAATAATCTTTTCATCATATAAAATATCTCCCATTGGTGTTCTAATCATAGGATTAAGGCCTATGGAAAATTCACCTATGTAACGAGCACCTAAATCAGTATCAAATATTTCTTTTAATGATAATACATCTTCATTGCAAGTACAGTTAACTATTTTACCATTAGAAAATTCTAAACGAACACCTGTATAAACATTCCCTTGATAAGGACATGGCGTATTATAAGTTATATAACCCTCTACACTATCTTTAATAGGCGCTGTATAAATTTCACCATCAGGAATATTAGATTTACCTGCACAAGGAATAACAGGTATATCTTTAATACTAAATGTTAAATCAGTATTTTTATCTACAATATGAACTTTATCAGTTTGTTCCATAAGTTTTTTTAATGGCTCCATATCTTTTAACATTTTAGCATAATCAAATGTCATTGCTTTTAGGGCATAATCATAATATTTACGATATGATGTTTTATTTTTATAAGCATCTAAAGCAGTTGGATAATTAAGTAAAACCCAACGTTTTGTATTAATTCTAATGTCATCACTTTCTAAAGTTGCATCTCCTATTTCTTTTAATAATTTTTTATTGGTATCTTTACTTTCATAATCATTATTCATACATCTAATATTAATAAAACAATCATAATTAATAGCTTCTTCCATAGATAAAGTCTTAACTAAATTAACTCTATTAGAAAGAGATTTTTCCATAATTAAACTATCTATTTCACTATCTTTTAATTTAACTACAGGAATACCTCCTACTGATATAATTTTATCAACCAATTTTAAAATAAATTCTTTAGCTTCTAAATAACTAGTAATTAAAACTTTATCATCACTCTTCACTTCTAAACTATAATTAACAATAGTATCAACTAATTTATCTAACATATCGCACCATTCTTTCTAACATTCATAGTATACTATGAAAGGAGTAAAAATATGTATTCAAAATATAATTATCCATACTTTTACCAAAATGAAATGCGTAATTCAAATAATTTAGTAAACAATAATTATGTTGATCCTAATGATGAAAGATTTTTTCCTTTTTTAGCACCATTTTTATTAGGAGGCGTAACAGGAGCTTTAATAGGACCAGCTTTTAATAATAGACCATGCTATAATTGTGTATATCCACAACCTATACCATATCAATATAATAACTATTATTATACTCAACCATATTATTATCGTACAAAATAAAAAACAAAAAGACTATTAACTAATAAATGATGTGAACCCCAATCGGTAAACATCATATAAAAAGAACCTTATCAGAAAAAAATCAAGGGCGAACGAAGTGAGTTCATCTAGACCCTTGATTTTTGTTATGTAATTATAATATTTATTCAAATAAAGCTTGTTTTTATTTGTTATCTATAATACAATTAATTCATTAACAATATCTAAAACATCATTAAAAGATTCACCTTCTAAAGTATAAGTTTTGTTTTTATATGCATCAATAATGGCATAGCCATCTTTTAAATAGTTTTGATAATATGCTATAGAATTATTAAAAATACAATTATTTTCTAAAGTACATATCTCTATATTATTAATTTCATCTAATTGTTCTACTAGTTTCTTCTCAATTTTACCGCATTTAAAAAGGTATATATAACCTTTTTCTATAAAATCATCATTCATAATAATCATCATTATTTATATTTCTTTTGTTTTATTTTTTCTTCTGCTTCTATATTTATTTCTTCTAAGAAACTTTCTATATATTCACGTGCAATACTATCTTCATTACGTTTCTTTAAAATCTTGTTTAAAGGTACAAGTTTTAAAATTTCAATATCATCAATAAAAGAATATATTTTTATACTATTATTATAATTAGATAAATCTTCATATTCTTTTTCATTAAAAATATCTTGATATTTAGGAATTTGTATATAATTATTTGATGTAAAGTATGGAGGTACAATTGTAGATATATGATTTTTTTCTCTTATTTTTTTAACAATGATAAAAGGATGTTTTAAATTTTCAGAATTACATTTTATATATCCTGTATCTTTTAATTCAACTTTTCCAATTTGAGCAATATATAAATTTTTAATTTTTTCTTCTTTTTTATTCATATACATCTCACCTCGTTTAACTATTATATCACAAAAAATAGTTAGATAAAAATCTAACTATTTTGCTTCTTCTACTGCTCTTGTTTCTCTAATAACCGTAACTTTAATTGTACCAGGATATTGCATTTCTTCCTCAATACGATTTTTAATATCACGAGCTACTTTATAAGATGCTAAATCATCTATTTCATCTGGTTTAACAATAACACGTAATTCACGTCCAGCTTGAACAGCATATGTTTTATCAACACCTTCAATACTATTACCTATATTTTCTAGGTCTTTCAAACGTTTAACATAATTTTCTAATGAATCATTACGAGCACCAGGACGAGATGCACTTAAAGCATCGGCAATAGCAACTAAAACGGCTATAATACTTGTTGCTTCACAATTACCATGATGTGAAAGAATAGAATTAATAACAACATCATTTTCATGATATTTTTTAGCTAAATCGCCACCTAAATCAACATGTGATCCTTCAATTTCATGATCAATTGCTTTACCAATATCATGAAATAAACCAGCACGTTTAGCTAAAGTAACATTTTCACCTAACTCACTAGCCATTATTCCAGCTAACTGTCCAACTTCAATAGAATGTTTTAAGGCATTTTGACCATAACTTGTTCTAAAATGTAATTTACCTAATATTTCAACAAGTTCAGGATCTACTTTTGTAATTCCTAATTCAAATAAGGCTTCATCTCCCAATTCTCTTGTTTTAATTTTCATATCATTGCATGTTTTTTCATAAAGTTCTTCAACACGTGATGGATGAATTCTACCATCTTTAATCAAACTTTCAATAGTTAAACGAGCAATTTCACGACGATAAGGATCAAAACTACTTAGAACTATTGCCTCTGGAGTATCATCAATAATTAAATCAACACCAGTAACCGCTTCAATTGTTCTAATATTTCTTCCTTCACGGCCAATAATACGACCCTTCATTTCATCATTTGGTAGACTAACAACGGTAACAGTTTGTTCATTAGCAACATCTGCTGCATATTTTTGCATAGCATTTACTAACATACCTTTTGCTTTCTTATCAACTTCTAATAAGGCTTCTGCTTCACGGTCTTTAATTAAAGCGGCAATTTCTAAATTCATCATTTCTTCAACTTTCTTTAGAACCATAGATTTTGCTTCTTTTTTACTAAGACCACTAATTTTTTCTAATTGTTCAATTTGTTCTTTCTTAATTTCTTCCACTTTACTTTGTTCTTCTTGGATAGTTCTTTGTTTATTAATTAAATTATTTTCTTTTTCTTCTAGCATAGATTCTTTATTTTGAAGCGTTTGATCCCTTTTTTCAAGATTAGATTCGCGAGCTAATAATCTCTCTTCTGCTTCTTTTACTTCTTCTTTTTTTTCTTTTAACTCTTTTTCAATATCATTTTTTAATCTATGAGCTTCTTCTTTTGCTTCAAGCAAAAAATCTCTTTTTGCTTTTTCACCATCTTTTTTAGCTTTTTCTAAAAGAATTTCAGCTTTTTTGCCAACTAAATTACCCCTAATATAATTAAGAATAAACATAATTATAATTCCAACAAATATCCCAATAAGTACTAATAAAATGGAGAAAATAATATTACCTTCCATAATAAACCTCCATTTTTAAATTATATGATAGGGTTTCCTAACCCTACTTACATTGTACGATTATTTCAAGCATAAGTCAATGAAACATGTAAAAAGTCGTAAAATATTTTAAAAAAAGGAGAAAAATTTTTATTTTTCTCCTTTTTTATTTTCACATCCTATACCATAATAATTACGAACTTTAGTCTCTAATTCATTACTTAACTTAGGATTATTTTTTAATAATTCTTTAACATTTTCCTTGCCTTGACCTAGCTTTTCACCATTATATGCATACCAAGCACCTGATTTTTCTAAGATACCAGCATCTGCTCCTAAATCAACAATTTCGCCTTCTTTAGAAACACCTTGTCCATACATAATATCAACTGTACATGTTTTAAAAGGTGGAGCCATTTTATTTTTAACTACCTTAATATTTGTTTTATTACCCGCAATATCATTTCCTAATTTAATTTGTTCACTTCTTCTTATTTCTAGACGAACTGAAGCATAAAATTTTAAAGCACGACCACCAGGTGTTGTTTCAGGATTACCAAACATAACACCAACTTTTTCACGTAATTGATTAATAAAAATACATACTGTATTAGTTTTATTAATGATACCAGATAATTTTCTTAAAGCTTGCGACATAAGTCTTGCTTGTAAACCAACATGGGAATCTCCCATTTCACCTTCAATTTCAGCTTGTGGTACTAGTGCCGCAACAGAGTCAATTACAACAACACTAATTGCCCCACTTCTTACTAAAGCTTCACAAATTTCTAAAGCTTGTTCACCATTATCAGGTTGACTTAAAATTAATTCATCAGTATTAACACCTAAATTAGCAGCATATTTAGGATCTAATGAATGTTCAGCATCAATAAATGCAACTCTGCCACCTAACTTTTGTGCTTCAGCAATCGCATGTAAAGCAAAAGTTGTTTTACCACTTGATTCTGGTCCATATATTTCAATAATTCTTCCTTTAGGATAACCACCAATTCCCATTGCAATATCTAGTGATATAGAACCACTTGATATAACATCAATATGTCTATTTTGATGATCACCTAATTTCATAACCGCACCTTTACCAAATTGTTTTTCAATATCTAAAAGTACTTGATCTAATGTCTTATCATTAGTTGTTGATTTTACCATTTTGTATCCTCCTTATTGATTACATTTCAATTGTATATCATTTTATTTTAATTGTCAATAGTTTTAACAAACATTTGTTCGTTATGGTATTACCTTGTCATATTTATTATTTTAGCAAGGAAAATAAAGAAAAACAATAGTTATAACTTTTTTTAAATAAGTTAATTTTATAAAAAAAGAAAAGTGTTATACACTTTTCTAAATTTCTACTTTTTCTACTTTATCTTTATTATCAAAAATTAAATGCTTATTCATCATGTAGTATTCAATACCACTTGTAATTGATAATACGCATGCAATAATTAATAAGAAGTCAGAAACTTTTAAATTCCATAATTCAAAAGGTAAATTATAGAATAAAGTTAATACGATTCCAACCATTAAACATGCTGTTTTTAGTTTACCACTCTTAATAGCAGCAACTACTTTTCCTTTAGATCCAGCAATCATTTTAATTGAATTTACAGCACTATCGCGTAAAACAATAATTACTGGTATTATAGGATGAATGAAACCAGTTGATGCTAAAATAATTAAAACACTATTAACTAATATTTTATCAGCAATTGCATCAATCATCTTACCAAAATCAGTAACCATATTCCATTTTCTTGCTAAATAACCATCTAAAAAATCAGTTAAAGATGCAATAATAAATAAAACACCAGCTATTAAATATTTAACATTAACAACAATTGTTTCATTTATAAATAACTTAGGAATATCAATTCCAGCAGTATCAAATGGAAATAATAAAATAAATATTATTACTAAAGCCATTAATATACGTAACATAGTTAATTTATTTGGTAAATTCATAATTGCCTCCTATAAAGTTCTCATGACAACACTATTATTATTTGAATTATCTTTTCTTATATACTCATTATAAGCTAAGATACAACCAATAATAATAATTATTGATACTATTAATAAAATAATACGCTTAGAAATACGAAATTCTTTTTTATGTTCAACCGTATATGGTGAACGTATTTTTGGTTCTTTTTTAGGTTGTTCTAATAATTCTTTTTTATTTTTCTTAATATCTTCAATTGATATTTTTGAAGTATAATCGAATAAATATTCATTAAATTCATCAACCATATCTTCATAATCAAGTCCTAAATATTTAGAATAATCCCTAATAAAATACTTTAAATAATAAATATCTTTAAAGTTTTCCATATTTCCTGCTTCTACAGCTTCTATTTGAGAAGGTCTTAATTTTAAGTCCTCGGCTGCTTCGTCAATGGAAACTCCAATACTCTCACGAGTTTCTCTTAACCTTTCGCCTATCTCTTTCAAAGGGTACACCCACTTTCATTTTAAATGAAAAAAATAATATTTTATAAGCCATGTTCTGTTTCTATTACTAGATGACAAACATTTATCTATCGATTACTCGATCCCAAAGACACTTATCCTTCGCATCTTTTAGGTTCCCTTACCAAAATTTAGGTTTCTCGCTTGAGGAGTTTACCGCGTTTCATTCTTCTATTCCTAGAAGACTCGTTTCTGTGGCACTTTACAAGGTTAACCATCATAGGTCACTTCTCGTCGTTAGCAAAAGCTACCAAGGGTTATTTATTCCCCTTGCACAAACACTACAATCATCACAGATTGTGCGAGCATGGACTTTCCTCTATACTAAAAGTACAGCGTTTGTCAAAATATTATTCTTTACCATAAATAATTTTTTCTAGATTAGATAATCTTCTTAGAACATCAGCACTACTTACTTCACTAGTAGCACTTTCTTTCATAATATCTAATTTAGTTCGTAGGGTACGAATCTCTTGTTTTAACTTCATATTTTCTTCAAGCACTTCTTTTTTATCATTTTCTGCTTCTTTAAGCATTGTAATAAATTCTTCATAGTCTCGTATAATAAGATCTAGAAACTTATCGACTTCTTGTGGTCGATATCCTCTCGTATCAATTTTAAACTCTTTTTCTAATATATCTTTACTCGTTAAAGCAATTCTATCTTGATACATATTACCACCTCATATTCTTATATCTATTTTCTCAAAATAATAACTATTTGTCAATGATACTAGATATAAAAAACTACTTGTCTCTTTCTAGAAAACAAGTAGCTATTTTAGCATAAGTGATATTACCTATCATCTCATCAAATAAACTATATAAATCCTCTTTCTTAATCATAAGTCACCTCTTATAATTAAGATAACATAGACCTATCTACTTGTCTTTGTATTCGACAAAACTAGTGCTTATTTTCTATTTTTCGTCCCGACAAGTTAGTATTATACTCTAATTTTTGATTATTTGCAAACTTCCTTAGTTTACTATATATTATTCAAAATAATTTTTTTAGTTCTATATACAAGTTTTTTTACGTACATATTTTTGACATAAACCTGTTTCATTATTTAAAACATACTTAACAATTTCACCTTCGTAAGCTATACCATTACTATTCACCAAGCAATAATTGCTATCTACTTCTATCCACTCACTATAACTACATTCTTTACTTATAGATACTTCATTTTTAACAGGTTTACTAGATCCCCAAAAAGGAATATATCCAACAAATAAACCAATAGCAAAAATAATTAAAAAATATAATAAAACTGTATCCCAAGTATATTTTTTTAACTCTACTTCTTTTTCTACTGTTTTTTTAGTATCAATAACTTTTTTTGTTTTTTTATTAGAAGTAATAACTGGTGCTATTTTATTACTTTTCTTAATTGCAACTTGTTTATTTACCGTTTGTTTCTTAACTACTTTTTTCTTCGGCTTTTTAACTGTTAACTTTTTATACTTCATAATAAGTGTTTTATTAAAACTACTTATATTTTGTTTAATT
Organism: uncultured Bacilli bacterium; assembly: GCA_944358325.1. Taxonomy (GTDB): domain Bacteria; phylum Bacillota_I; class Bacilli_A; order RF39; family UBA660; genus CALVXF01. The sequence goes on along the minus strand of CALVQV010000002.1, from coordinate 12,223 downwards.
GATATATATATTTCTTTAGTTTTATTTCCTATTTTTTTAGATATATTTCTTGTTTTTTTTGTAAACTTTTTATAATTATTAATAATATTTTCTTTAACTTTTGTTCTTTTAGAAAATATTTTTTTACTATTCATAATTAAGTATTTATAAAATTTATAAATGTTAGTTTTTGCTAATTGATATATTTCTTTAATCTTATCTTTTAATTTTTTTAATATATCAATCGACTTTTTAGTAAATTTTTCATAAATATTTATAATATTTTCCTTTGTTTCATTAGAAAATATTTTCTTAATATTAACAAGCAAAAATTGATAAAATTTACAAAGATTATCTTTCACAAATTGATAAGTTTTCTTTGTTTTATCTATAACAATCTCTAATATTCTTTTTGCTTTTTGTGAACTAACTTTATATACATTTATAATATTTTCTTTCGATAATTTAGATATTTTTTTATCTTCAATTGTAGGTTCAATAATGATTGGTTTAGTAATTACTTTTTTTACTTTTTTAGTAGTATTGGATTTCTTTTTTTTATTACTATTATTTTTCTTAACAACAGTTTTATTTATTTTTTTTAATTCTTTTTCCTTAAGATTAATTTTAGTCATACTTTCCTCCTTTACTACTTAATTTTATGTCTCAAGTAATATTATATAGACTAAACTTTTTTTGTCAATTAAAAAAGATAGAATATTCTATCTTTTAACACTTAATTTATACTATATATTCCTGTATCTGTATCTAAAGTATTCATATTATAAACAAATAATGTATCGGTAATTCCATTATTTTTTATATATTCTGTTATACTTGCTTTATAATATCTAGGATCAATTACATGAATTTCTTTATAATTATAAGTTAAAAAAGGAATTAAAGCATTCGCATAACTATCTTTTATAACTAATAATTTTTTGTTGTCATTATTTAAATTGTTAGTTATTTTAATAAGAGGATTATTATTATTTAAGAAGAATGAATACTTATCTTTTGTTTTTAAATAATCTTCGGCATATAAAGTATTTGTTTCAGTAATTTGTTCACCTACAATATACTCTACTTTTAAATCCTCACCACTTTTAGGTGTGAAAGTATAAATTGAATCAGGCGTATAACTATAAATATTGGTTTTAGAATATAAAGTACCATTAAAGTCTTTTGTAACTTCTGTTATATTATAATCATCAATATTTAGATAAGGTAAGTTATTATGTTTACAATATTCAACATAAGCATAATAAGCACCATAAGTAGTCCAATGATGATCTAATCGATAATACATTGGATACGTTTTATTATTTTCTAATAAAGTATTATATACATCAATAGATGACATCTTTATATTTTTATAAATATAGTTAATTGTGTCTATTTGACTATAGTTACTAGCAAACTGTGGTAATTTATCCTGATTAATACTAATGCTTGTTGGAACTAGCATTAAATTATTATTAATATAATTATTTCTTAAATAAAAACTATTTAAAGTTTGAATAAAATTTTCTGTTTTAGTTGGTTCATTATAATCTTCTATTAAATATTCATCACTACCTAAAAAAACATTATTAATTTTTGTTTTTCCAAGCATTATTTCCATATTACTTTTTATATTCATAAAAGTATCTCTAAAAGCAAAATGATCTGTTAAATATGATTCTAATTGCTCAATATACTTTCCATCTAAAATATTATCTATTGATAAAGTAGGAAATTTTTCTAAATATCTGTTTTCGTTTTCACTAAAAGTTTTATTTGTATTAAAGAAAAACATAACAGTTAACCATAGAAAAATAACACTAAAAATGACACCTAAAAATTTAAAATATTTATTTTTTTCCATAGTTCACCTCAAAATCTAAAATACAAGAAAGGATTATAAGTATCACTAACTAAATAAGCAATTGTTATAAAGAATAATATAACAAATATTGAAGTAATAATAATAAAAATTATTATTTTCATATATTTTTTATTTATATTATTCAACCATTTATTAAACTTAATATAAACTGGTGTTGATAAAATAATACCTATTAAAATTATTAAAAAGTAATTTGCAAAATAATAAAGGGTTTTAGTACTAATAAAATTTTTAAATCCTAAAAACATTGTAAATAAATATTCTTTAGGATAAAGCATATCAGATGATGCAAATATTGCCCAACCAATTAAAATTAATAAAATGGCATATGTATGTTTAACAATATCATTTTGTCTTTTAAGCCATTTATCTAAAACAAATTTTTCAATAACTAATATAATACCAAAGTATAATCCCCATAAAACAAAATTCCAACTAGCGCCATGCCATATTCCAGTAAGAGTCCAAACAATTAAAATATTTCTAATATTAAGAACTTTACTTACACGTGATCCACCTAATGGAATATATACATAATCTTTAAAGAAAGTTGATAATGAAATATGCCAACGACGCCAGAAATCAGTAATTGATTTAGCTATATATGGATAATCAAAGTTTTCTAAATAATTAAATCCTAACATTTTACCCATACCAATAGCCATATCTGAATAACCGCTAAAATCAAAATAAATTTGTAAAGCAAAAGCTATAATACCTAACCATGCCATTACCATAGTTACCTCACCACTAGGTAAAGTAGATATCTCGCTCCACAACATACCAATATTATTAGCAATTAACACTTTTTTAAATAAACCTTGTAAAAATCTTATTAAGCCACTATTAAATTTACTATAATTAATTTTTCTTCTATGCAATTCTTCACTAACTGTTTCATATCTGACAATTGGACCAGCAATTAGTTGAGGAAACATACATACATAAGTCATAAAAGTTAAAAAATCTTTTTCATAATTAACTTTACCACGATATACATCAATACTATAACTCATTGTTTGAAAAGTGAAGAAACTAATACCAATTGGTAATCCTAATTTTAATGGCTCAATATTTAATGAAAATAAAACATTTATATTTTCAATTAAAAAATCAGCATATTTAAAAAAGCCTAATAAACCCAAATTAATAATAATAGATAATATTAAAAATAATTTTTTAATTTTAGGTTCATGCCAATATTTATTAATCATTTTTCCACTATAATAATCAACTAAACTTGAAAAAATCATTAATAATATATATACTGGTTCACCCCAAGCATAGAATATTAAACTAAATATTAATAAAACAATATTTTTCCATCTTATCCCTTTATGTTTAAATGGTACTAAATAATAAATTATTAAAAATAAAGGAAAAAAGAAAAATAAAAAAGGAATACTACTAAATACCATAACATCATCCTATCTATTTTTATTATACCAAAAAAATAGAGAATTTTCTCTATTTTTGATTATTTTTTATAACATCTAAAACTTTAGCGTTATCTTGAGAAATAATATAAATTAAATAATCTCCGACTTTTGTTTCTTCTCTATTTCTAACTAATTCTGCTTGTAATGGTAAATAAGTATCCCATTGTTGTTGTAGATTAGTCATATATGTATCCATAGCTTCTTTAACTTCTTCTTCTTTACCATCTGCTGGTTTTAAAATGATATATTGTTCAGCACTAGTAATAAACATTGGTGTTCCAATTAAAAATTCGCTTACTAAATTTTTATCAATACTTAAAACTGAAGTATCAGTAGCATAATTTAAATTATTATAAATTTTACTATAAGCATTTTCACGTGCTAATTTTAACGCATCTTCATTATTAGAACATGCTACATATACTGTATAGCCTTCTATTTCATCTTTTTTAACTTCTTTAAATTTAGAAAAATATTCATCTAATTCAGAAATTAATTTTTCATCTTTAACTTTACCTATAAAATAAGCACTTGATTCATCTTCGCTAACAGCAAAACTAAAATCATAATTATCTTCTTTTAATTCAATATAATCTTTAGTAATGCCATATTTTTCTAAATCAAAATCATATACATCCATAGTATTTAAGAAATAATCACTTGTAGATAATGCACTTGAAATATTTACACGTTCTACAGTATCTAATTTTAATTCCATAATTTCTGTTTTAATTTTTTCTAAATCTAAAGCAACATTGTTATTTCCACAACCAGCAACAGTGAAAATCATAACAAAAGCCATTAATAATCCAAATATTTTTTTCTTCATTTTCTAACCTCCTAAAACATTATACCAAACCAAAAGAAATTAGCAATGTGAAACATAATGTTTCACACAAAAAATAAAAGAGATTAAAAACCTCTTTTTTTCAAAAATGATGGAATATCCAATTGTGATGTTCCGTTACTATCATCATCATCGTTATTATTATGTTGTTCTTTTATACCTTCACGTCTTGTATATGAATGATATAAAGGTTCTGATTCTTCTTCAAACCCTGTTGCGATAACAGTAACAATAATTTCATCATTTAAATTTTCATTAATAACAGCACCAAAGATAGTATTAATATCTGTATTAGCGCTTTCACGAATAACTTCATTTGCTTCTTCTACTTCAAATAAAGTTAAATTAGCACCACCAGTAACATTAATAATAGCATCAGTAGCTCCACTTATACTTGTTTCTAAAAGTGGACTTGATACAGCTTCCCTAGCCGCATCAGCAGCACGATTTTCACCAACACCCATACCAATACCAATTAAAGCGTTACCTTTCTTTTCCATAACTGTTTTAACATCGGCAAAGTCTAAGTTAATAAGCCCTGCTACAGCAATCAAATCACTAATTGATTGTACACCACGACGTAAAACATTATCTACTTCTTTAAAAGAATCAACAAGTGGTGTTGTCTTATCAATAATTTCTCTTAAACGATCATTAGGTATAATAATTAAAGTATCTACATGTTTTTTTAATTCTTCTAAACCTGCTAAAGCATTTTCCATACGTTTTCTACCTTCGAATGAAAATGGTTTAGTAACAATTCCAACAGTTAATGCCCCTAATTGTTGAGCGATATCAGCAATTACAGGAGCAGCTCCTGTACCAGTTCCACCACCCATACCACAAGTGACAAAAACCATATCGGCACCTTCCAAAGCATGTTCTAATTCTTCTTTTGTTTCTAGGGCAGCTTCTCTTCCTACTTCAGGTTTAGCTCCAGCACCCAAACCACCAGTTAACTCTAAACCTAATTGAATTTTTACATCTGCTTTAGAATTATTCAAAACTTGTCTATCTGTATTAGCAACAATGAATTCTACACCTTTAACTCCTGATTCAATCATTCTATTAACGGCATTATTACCACCGCCACCAACACCTATTACTTTAATCTTTGCCAATTGATCCATTTCTAGTCCAATCATAAATATCCTCCTTATTCGTTAAAGAAGTAACCAAATACTTTCCCTAACATTGTTTCTGATCCACTTGCTATATTTCTTTTAACAGAAGACATTTCTTCTTCTTCACTACGAGATAGCATGGAATAATTCTTCCCCTTTAATTCTAATTTATTTATAAAATACATCATATTTCCAATAGCAGTGCTATATTTATTATTTCTAAGCCCAACTATCTTCACATTACCTATTATAGCACATGTTCCAAAAAATGCACCTATTATTTCATTAAAATTATGCATATTACTGATTCCACCGGTAAAAACAATATACTCAAGTTCACGATTAGTTAAAATTTCTATTTCTTGTTTTACTAGCCCCATAAGTTCTTCTAAACGGGCTTGGACAACTTCTGAAACTTCATATTGATTTACTTTAATAGACTCTCCATTTATATTAATGCATTCATATAAATCTCCAACATTGGCATTCATCTTATGAGCTAAAGCAAATCTTTCTTTAATTTTTATAGCTGATTCTTTATCTAATTTGTACATATACATAAGATCATTATCAACACTAGAACCACCCAATTGAATAATAGAACTTTTTAAAGGTAACGTTTTGTTATATAAAGAAACTGTTGTTGTTTCTGAACCAATATTAACAATAGCCCCTACTTTATTATTCATAAACTTATCTTTAAGAGCATACATATCACCAATACTACTAAGTGATATTTCAACTGTTTCAATACCAATACTTTCTAAAAGTGATAAAACAGAGTATACATTTTTAACTGGAACAGTAATTATGATACCACGTACTTTTAAAATAGAACCAGTATATCCCTTAGGATCAACTATGCCAGCAACCCCATCTATTTGAAAATCAACTGGCAAAATGGCAACTATTTCACGAGCACTAGTCATTTTTGATTTAACAGCAACTTGCAATACCTTACTGATATCATTGCCTGTAACTGTTCCTGGATTACCAAATTCATCAACAGCTATTTCTACTTCACCAGAAACCATTGCAAATTCATTAAAATAACTAGGTATATTAGTTATAACCTTCTTTACTTTTATTCCTAATTGTGTTTCAACTTCATAAATAGCTTTTTTTATACTATAAGCAACTTTATTAGGATCAACAATCAATCCTCTTTTTATTCCTTCTGATTTAGCTTTAGAAGCTGCAAGCAAATTTAATTTATTTTTATATAATTCGCACGTTACAACTTTAATCGTATCAGAACCAATATCAATGCTTGTATATACTTGCTTCACTAAATCATCTCCAATATTATTTAAAATAATTATACTATATATTTATAAAAACGTAAAGAAATAAAATGCAAAAAAAGTGTAGAAAAACCTTTATTTTATTCAAAAACTTCGAATGAATTTCCAGCATTTAAATAAATTATTCCTTTTTTTCCAGGAAATTCTTTGATGATAGAAACATAACTATTAATACTATCCCATTTAGTAATAGTTAAATAAACATAATTACCATCACGCATTGAAAGCAAAAAACGAGAATTATCTACAGTATCAGGATCATATTTTATCTCTGATATACGTTCAATAATATCTAAATTGACCTTTCTCATAGCTTTAACAAAAGAATCATAAATGGTATCTGGAACATAATTAATAAGTAAAGGTGCAGATAATTTTTGGTCTGCAAAACTGCCATCAACTAAAACCGTTTTATTATTATTAGCATTATAAAACAAAGGATAATTTTCTTCAATTTTAATAGTTAATTTACGAAAATCAAGGTCAATTTCTGCTTCTTTAATTAAATTATTTTGTTTTAAATTTTTTTTAGTTTCACGTAAAATATCTAAAATGCCAGGATAATTTTCAACACCAGCCATTTCTATAACTTCTTGATCACTTAAAATTCTATTACCTTCAATATAAATATTTGTTATTTTTATATTTAAAGCAAAATAGCCAACAAAAAATAATACAACAACAGAAAAAAGGAAAAGAAAAAGATTCTTCCACCTAATACGTCTTTTAATTTTCTTTACTTTTTTTACTTCTTTTGTTTTCTTTTCATTAGTATTTTCTTTTACTTTTTTGTTACTATATTTATTTTTATTAAGTTTTTCACGACTAGTCATAAAATACCCCTATTCTACAAATTCTTGTTCTATTTTTAGTTCAATACCTTTCTCTTCTTTTACTTTTTTCTTTATATCTAAAATAAGTTTTTTTATATCATTACCTTTAGCATTACCTAAATTAATAACAAAATTAGCGTGCTTTTCGCTAACTGCAGCATCACCAATACGTTTACCTTTATAGCCAATTTCTTCAATTAATTTACCAGCATAATTATCTTTAGGATTTCTAAAAACGCTACCAGCACTAGGATATTCTAAAGGTTGACTCTTTATTCTTCTTTCTCTTCGGTCTTTAATAATTTCCATAATTTCTTTTTCATCACCAGGAATTAATTCCAAAGTTGCCTCTAAACAAATATAAGCAGGATTTTTTTGTAAAAAACTTGTTCTGTAATGAAAATCTAAATCATGATTATATAAGGTTATTATTTTTAATTCTGGTGTTAAAACTTTTACTTTTTTAACTATATATCCCATATCACTATTATAAGCACCTGCATTCATAAAAACAGATCCACCAATAGTTCCAGGAATACCAGCAGCAAATTCTAACCCACTTAAACCCATATGAGAAACTTTTAAAGCAAGCTTCATAAGTGAATAACCTGCACCTACAGTAACAATATTATTCTTAATATATAAAGTATCAAATTCATCTAATTTTATCAAAATACCATCATATAATTCATCACTAAAAATAAGATTTGAACAATTACCAATAACTTTATATTTAATACTATTTTCATTAATAAAACGCATTAATTTAATTAAATTTGTTTCATTATATGGACTAACAATACATAAAGCATGACCGCCTGCTTTATATGTTGTAAATTTTTTCATATCGGCATTTTTAATAATTGTGCCAACATTTAATTTTTCTAATTCAGTTATAATGTTCATATTTATTTCCTATCTATAATTTTTTTAATTTCGCTATAAATCAAAGCTGCACTATTAGGAACAGATAACTCTTTTAATTTCTTTTTCATTTCTCTTAAATAAATATCATCATTAATAAGCATATCTATTTTTTCAACAATAATATCCCCTTTTAAATCTTTTTCTTCTACTAAAATAGCTGCTTCTCTATTAACTAAATCTAAAGCATTTTTATATTGATGATTATTTGGAACATATGGACTAGGTATTAAAATACTTGGAAGACCCAAACTAATAATTTCACTTAAAGTACTAGCTCCCGCACGACTAACAATTAAATCACATCTTTTCATAACACGCGTAAGTCCATTAACATATTCTACTACTTTGACATTACTAGGAAATTCATGCTTAATTACATATTCATAACTATTTTTACCAGTCACAAATAAAACTTCATAATCTTTCCCCTTAAATTTTGGCATAATACTAGTTAAATATTCGTTTACTTTATAAGCTCCTAAACTTCCCATAACAAATAGTACAAGTTTTTTATTAGAACTCAAACCTAATTCTGTTTTTAAAATGGGTTCAGCTTTTAAAGCACTTTCACTACATGGATTGCCGGTATAAGTTGTTTTCTTACGTGGAAAACATTCTAAAGAACCTTTAAAAGAAACACCTATGCCATCAACAAAACGAGATAAAAACTTATTACTAGCGCCAGGAACACTATTTTGTTCATGAATATATGTTTTTATCTTTAAACGATGCGCAGCATATAAAAGAGGTGCGGTTACATATCCACCAACCCCAATAACAATATCGGGTTTAAATTCCTTAATAATTTTTTTACATTCTTTATATGCTTTAAAAAAACATTTTATAGTTTTAACATTATTAGTTAAATGCTTACGATCCAAGCCGTATACTTCGATTGTTTTAAAAGGAATGCCTTTTTCAGGAACTATATCACATTCCATACGATTATGAGTTCCTATATATAAAAATTCACTATTAGGTTCCATATCTTTAATTTTATCAAGTATCGCTAAAGCAGGATAAATATGGCCACCTGTTCCTCCTGCACTAATAATCACCCTCATGTCATCACATCCTCTATATTGATTATACCATATTATATGCTTCTATTCTATAAAAAAACTTTTCCTAAGAAAAGTTAATTTATTTTAGCTAAAAATTTATCTTTATCTACAAACCTAGATACTAACATTGCACTTACAGGATTACCACAAACATTAATAGCAGTCGCAGGAGCATCAATAATAATCCCTATAGTACTAATAACCGCAAAAGCACCTGCAGGTAATCCATATAAACTTACAATCAACATTTCGCCAATTAAACCACCACCAGGAATACCAGACATTACAACACCACTTAAAATACTAATAAGAATAGCTAAAGGAATATCAAAACCACTAAAAGGAATATTAAATAAGCTAAAAACAAAAGCAATTTTCAAAATAGCTGACATAACACTACCATGCATGTTCATTGTAGAACCAATAGGTAGAACAACTTCTCTAATATCTTTAGATACTCCCATATCTTTAGTAGCTTCTAAACTAGTTGGAAGTGTAGCAAGTGAAGATTGCGTAGCTAAAGCAGTTAGTGTTGGTCCAATAATATTTTCCCAAAATACTTTGACTCCCTTTTTACCACCAGCGATATAAGCATAAATACTATAAAAGACTAAATAATAAAATAAGCCAACACCACAATAAAGTAAGAAACTCTTAACATAACTAGCAATTAAAGTTGTACCAAATTCACCAACTAAAGCAGCAAAATAAGCACATAAACCAATTGGTGCATAATACATAATATATTTAACTAATTTCATCATTACTTTAGAACCAATATTTAAAATATTAGTTAAAGGACTTGCTTCACGACCTAAACTTGAACATCCAATACCAAAGAAAACTGAGAAAATAATTAAAGCTAACATATGACTACGACTTAAAAGATTATTAAAATCACTAACTGTTAAAGCATTAACTAAACTTTCTAAAAATGATGTACTTTCTCCTGCTCCACCGCTTATTTCAATAAGACTATTAGAACTAACAGGATTAATAACTAGAACACCAATAAGCATAACAATACTTGCAGTTAAACATGTACCAATAAAAACAAGAAACATATACTTAAATATTTTACCCAAACGTTTTAAATCTAACATACTAGCAACACTACTACTAATTGTAAAGAAAACAAGTGGTACAACAATAGTAAACATCATATTTAAGAATAAATCACCAAAAGGCTTAATAACAACAATATCTTCTTCAAAAATAAGCCCTAATATACTACCTATAATAACAGATAGTAATAACAAATACGTAAACCTATACTTTTTCATATTACCTCCAATACATTATATTTAATTTATAAGATGATATGAAAAAAAGGTTTAAAAAAACCTTTTAACTTACAAAATGAATCGTTGTTCTAGTAACAGGTTTAACTGAAGTAGTTTGCGTATATGGCGTATCAGGATTCCATCCCATACTAGGTCCCCAACTAAGAGCTTTAGCATATACCTCTCTAGTATTAGCAATACCTACGAATGTCCCCTCGGGAATATCAACGTTTGAATCCTGCCAATCTGTCATTAAAGTCTTATGACTCAAGTATTCCCATGAACTAATATTCCAAGCAACGTCTGCCTCATATGCAGAACTAGGTCTACCATTAGCTTTAATTATATAAGAAAATTCTGTAACAGGAGTCGTATTTTTAGGAAAGTTATATCTTGTATTTGTATTATCACCAACATAACGAGAAGTTGAATCACCAGGTGGTGTGAGCAAAGTAAAATTCCAACTATATTGATTAGACGGATTTTCATATCTAACTGAATATGGTGTATAAGTTCCTACTATATTTCTAACCGTTTTACCAAAATAAATATGTTTGGTTAATTGATTGTTTACCATATTACCATTAGAAGATTGAATACCACTATATTCCGTTCCACCTTTGCCAGGATTTTCTTGTATCCATTCATCTACTTGATAGGATAATTGATATTGATTTTTGGTTTTATAATAACCATCACTAGGTTTAGTTAAATCATATTCACTATCCCATTGTGTTACTTCTTGATAACCATATTCAGTTCGGCTTTCAATATTAACCGTTGTAGATGTAATATTATCAGCATAATCTTTAACTTTTATATTAATTTCGCCAGCAACATTGTAAACAGGAGAAACATTAGAATCTTGCCATGTTATTCCATTATCAAAACTATATGCTTTAATACCGCTATCATCTTTAGCCTCAACGGTTAAAACAATTCCACTTAAAACCCAATCAGTTGTATTAGGTGTAATACTAATTATTTCAGGTAACAAACTATCTCCTATTTTTGATATACATTCACCTTTATTATTAACCTCGATGCTCAGAACTTCATTTGATCCTGCTAATATGTAATAACATTTATTATTTTCATATACTGCTACACTGGCTTCATCTTGATCGTTGAAAACAATATTAATTCTTTCATCATCTGTTCCTTTTCCAAATTGATTTCCTTTAAACGTATAATCATTCATATTAAAGGAATAGTTACCATCTAAAGTCTTTTTAGATAATAAAAATGTTTCAGCACCATCTCTTATACTTTGAACACTTCTTTTATTAGCTCCATCCTTTGCTTCATCTATAACGCCCATAATTAGTGGTGTTGCGATTAACACTATTACTGCTAATATAACGATAACTGCTAGTAATTCTATTAGTGTAAATCCCTTTTCTTTCATGAATACATCTCCTCAGTTTTAGTATTAACTTACTATTTACTCTATATTCATTTGACCCTGTAAATTTAACTGTGTAAATTCATTTTATCATATTCTATATTTTAATTATTCTATAACAATTATATCA
>CALVQV010000001.1 GCA_944358325.1 uncultured Bacilli bacterium | reverse complement strand
CCCATTAAAGTGGCACGCGAGCTGGGTTCAGAACGTCGTGAGACAGTTCGGTCCCTATCCGTCGTGGGCGTAGGAAATTTGAGTAGAGCTGTTCCTAGTACGAGAGGACCGGAACGGACATACCTCTGGTGTATCTGTTGTAGCGCCAGCTGCAGCGCAGAGTAGCTATGTATGGAATGGATAACCGCTGAAAGCATCTAAGCGGGAAGCCAACTTCAAGATGAGATTTCCCATTTTTTATAAAGTAAGTTCCCTCAAAGACGATGAGGTTGATAGGCTGGATATGGAAGCATGGCAACATGTTGAGTTGACCAGTACTAATAGAACGAGGATTTAATCCTATTAGTTATTAAAATGTTCTAATTCGATTAGATATCGCATTATTATTCAATTTTTAAAGTACTATACTAATTTAAAATTTATTAATTAAATTGGTCACGATAGCACAGAGGGTACACCTGTTCCCATACCGAACACAGAAGTTAAGCTCTGTTACGCTGAAAATAGTTCAAGCGAAGATAGGAAGTGGCCAATTTTTTTTGCACTTTTTTAATTAAAAGTGTTTTTTTATTTAAAAAAATGTGATATAATCTTAATTACTGGTTATTATTGCAAAGAGGGTACACCTGTTCCCATATCGAACACAGAAGTTAAGCTCTTTAGCGCTGAAGATAGTGTAAGCGAAAATAGGACATAGCCAGTTTTTTTGTGCCTATTTTACACTATTATTACTTCTAATAATTGATATTTAATATATTTTTTACTATAATAAAAAGAGGTGATATAAATGGAATATAAAATTAAGACACATAATTTAGAAGAAACAATTGAGTTAGCTCAAAATTTTGAATCAGAAAAATTTCCTAATATGATTATTTGTTTAGATGGTGAGTTGGGCGCTGGTAAGACTGTTTTTACCAAAGGAATAGCACAAGCTTTAGGGATCAAAGAAAATATTACTTCGCCAACATTTACTATTATTAAAGAATATGAGGGAGAATTACCTTTATATCATATGGATGTGTATCGTTTAGATGGTGTTACTGATGGTATTGGTATTGAAGAATATTTTACTAAAGGTGGTGTTGTTGTGATTGAATGGGCAGACACAATTAAGGATATTTTGCCTAAGGAACGTTTAGATATAAAAATAAAAGTAGTTGACGAAGATGATCGTTTATTTATAATCGAACCTCATGGTAAACAATACGAAGAATTATGTGAGGTTGTTTTATGAGAAAATTATTTATAGATACTGCAAGTCACAATCGTATAGCAGCTATAATTGATAATGAACAAATTAAAAGTTTGAAAATTGAACAAAATGGTACTGATTTATCAATACGTATGCTCCCTTTAATTAAAGAAACAATTGATGAAGCTTCTATTTTACCAAATGATGTAGATGAAATATATGTTGTTAATGGTCCAGGTTCTTTTACTGGAATTAGAGTAGGTGTAACTATTGCCAAAGTATATGCTTGGACACTAAATAAAAAAATAATTCCACTTAATGAATTAGAGCTTATGGCAACTACTAAGTTTGATGGAGATTTGATTGTTCCTTACATTGATGCTAGAAGAGATTACGGATATACGGCTATATATGATAAAAGTTTAAATATTTATATGGAACCTAAGCATATGTCTAGAACTTCTTTATTGGAATCTTTACCTAAAGATAAAAAGATTGTTTTTGTTTCATACGATAATTTAGATATTGAATATGAAGTAATAAAACCAGAAATAGATATTATGAAAATTTTAAATAAACATTCTAATGATATAGGACTTAATCCACATGAATGTAATCCTGAATATTTGAAATTAACTGAAGCTGAAGAAAATTTAAAAAAAGAGTTAAATAAAAATGATTAGAGAAGCAAATATTAATGATTTAGACTATATTAATCAAATCCTTGAATATTTTAAACAACCACCATTAAAAGAAATTAATAATAAAATTCTATTAATTAATAATATAGGAATGATATTTTACCAATATTTGTATGATGCTGCTGAGTTATATTATATTTATGTGGAAAAAGATTTTCGCAATCAAAAATATGGTGGAAAACTTTTAGATGCCATGTTTTCCGATTGTCAAAGTAAAAATATTAGAACTATTTTTTTAGAAGTTAGAAAAAGTAATCTGAAAGCAATAAAATTTTATGAAAAGTATGGATTTAAAGTAATAAATTCAAGAAATAATTATTACCATAATCCTGTTGAAGATGCATTCATTTTAGAAAAGAAATTAGGTGATTAATGTGAAAGATACATATATTTTAGCGATAGAATCTAGTTGTGATGAAACAAGTGTTTCAATTGTTAAAAATGGTCGTGATGAAATCGCAACAGTTGTTTTATCACAAATGGATACACATGCTAATTTTGGAGGTGTAGTACCTGAAGTAGCCAGTCGTATGCATATTGAAAATATTACTATGGTATTAGAGGAATGTTTGAATAAAGCTTCTATTACTACGGATGAAGTAGATGCTATTGCAGTTACTTATGGCCCTGGTTTAATTGGATCATTATTAATTGGTGTCCAAGCAGCAAAAACACTTGCTTATTTATATAATAAACCACTTGTACCAGTTCATCATATTGCAGGACATATATATGCAAATAATTTAGTAAAACCATTGGAGTTTCCTTTAATAGCACTTGTTGTAAGTGGTGGACATACAGATTTAATTTATATGAAAGAAGATTATTCTTTTGAACGTATTGGAGGTACTTTAGATGATGCAGTAGGAGAAGCATATGATAAAGTTGCTCGTGTTGTTGGTTTAAATTATCCTGGGGGACCTTTAGTTGACAAAAAAGCTCATGAAGGAAAACCAACTTACCATTTACCACTACCTTTAAACGATGATTCATATGATTTTAGTTTCAGTGGAATTAAAAGTGCGGTTATCAATTTAGTTCATAATGAAAAACAACGTGGTAATGAAATTAATGTGGAAAACTTATGCGCTAGTTTTCAAAATAGTGTTGTAGAAATATTAACTAAAAAAACAATGCGTGCTTTAAAAGAATATAATGTTAAAAATTTAATAGTAGCTGGTGGTGTTGCTGCTAATAAAGGTCTACGTGAAAAATTAACTGAATTATGTGCAAGTGAAAATGTTAATTTGATAGTTCCTAGTATGAAATATTGCACAGATAATGCTGCGATGATAGGAGCAGCAGGATATTATGCATATAAATTAGGAAGAACTGCAAATTTAGATTTAAATGCTAAAGCTAGTGATAGTTTAAAATAATAAAATCCATTCAAAAGAATGGATTTTTAATTTTTATTTATTATTTTCTTTTCTAATAAAAGGACTAAGTAATACATAATACTAGACATAAGAGCTAGTATTATGATACCACTAATGACTAAATCCAAATTAAATACTTGTGATCCATAAAGAATTAAATATCCAATGCCTTCTTTAGAAACTAAAAATTCCCCCATTATAATTCCTATAAAAGACATACTTATACTTACTTTTAAAATACTTATAATATTAGAATAATTATTTGGTAAAATTAAATTTAAAAATATTTGTGTTTTAGTTGCTTTAAATGTTTGCAATAATTTAATTTTTAATGGATCTACTTCTTTAAATCCTTGATACACATTTATAATAGTTACAATAACTGATATAAATAAAGCCATTAAAATAATTGATTCTATACCAGCACCACACCAAATAATAATAATTGGTCCTAAAGCTATTTTAGGTAAGCTATTTAAAATAGTTAAATAAGGATCAATTATTTTAGCAAAATTAGGACTATACCACATTAATGAAGCAATAACTATTCCTATAACTGTTCCAATACCAAAACTTATTAATACCTCATACAAAGTTACCCATATATGTTTATACAAATTATTTGTATTGTGTAAAGTAATGATTGTTTCTACTACTTTTTTAGGACTAGAAAAGATAAAAGGATCAATAATTTTTTTATCTGCTAATATTTGCCATATTATGATAAATAAAATAATAATAAGTAGTTGAATTGACAAAATAAAGAGTTTATTTCTTTTAATCTTCTTTAAATATAAAATGTGTTCTTTACTCATCTTTATCAATTTCCTTCCAAATGATATCATAATAAGTACTAAATTCTTTGCATTTACGATTATTAATTGGTGTAGACATATCTGTCATTTTAACTTCATAGATAGATTTAATAGTAGATGGTCTTTTGGATAATACAATAATTCTATCAGACATCGATAGAGCTTCTGCAATATCATGTGTTACAATAATAGCGCTCTTTCCTTCATTATGAATGATATTAAAAACATCATCACTAACGCTCAATCTAGATTGATAATCTAAAGCACTAAATGGTTCATCAAAAAGTAATATATCTGGTTTAGTAGCTAGAGTTCTAATTAAGGCAACTCTTTGTCGCATTCCACCAGATAAATTCTGCGGATAACTATATATAAAATCTTTTAAACCATATTTTTGTAAAAGATTTATAACATATTCTTTGTTTTCCACAGTTAATTTATTTTGAATTTTTAATCCTAATAAACAATTATCTAAAATATTTAACCATGGAAATAAGGCATCATTTTGAAGCATATAACCAAATTTTAAATTATTTTTATTTATTATTTCGCCATTTGATTTATCTAATAAACCTGTTAAACAAGATAGAATAGTACTTTTTCCACATCCGCTTGGACCTATAATAGATACAATTTCCTTTTCATTTAAATAAAAAGATATATCATTGAGAGCGAGAATTTCTTCTTTCGGTGTATGATATATCTTTTTTAATTTATCTACTTCTAATATTTTCATGAACTAAAACTTGTATCTACTAATTTTTCATATGGTACTTTTTCTGTTAATTCACCAGAATTTATAATTATATTTTGAATATGATCAAAATCATCTTTTTCTATTTTAGTAGTTGTAAACCAAGAATCATTATTCATATATCTATCTACAATAATTACTAAATCCTCATACTTAGTATCAGGAAAATAATCTTCTATAGCATGTGCTACTTCTTCTTTGGTGTGATTATGAACATAATCCAATCCTTTTTGGATAGCTCTTGTAAATTTTTCTATAATATCAGGATTTTCTTCTATATAACTTTTTTTAGCATTATAAGCTGTATAAGGAACAACACCACCTAATTCTCCTAAAGAAGCAACTACGTAGCCATAACCAGCTTGTTCTAATTCTAATGCTTGAGGTTCAAAAAGATTAACAAAATCACCATTTCCACCAATAAAAGATCCTGACATGGCGCTGAAAGCTACACTAGTGTCAACATTTACATCAACTTTAGGATCAATACCAGCTTCTTTTAAAGCCCATTCAAAAGTCATAACAGGCATTCCTCCAACACGTCCAGCTATTATTTGTTTACCAATTAAATCATTTAATGTAAAGTTGTCAATTGATTTACGTGAGACAATAAAACTGCCATCTCTTTTAGTTAAACCAGCAAAATTAACTAAGTAATCTTCATAACCACCATTATAAACATATATTGTAGCTTCACTACCACAAAATCCTATTTCAACATCACCACTTAATACTGCACTAGTAACTTTATCGGCACCACTAGCAAGTATTATTTCAACATCTAAACCTTCTTCTTCAAAATAACCTAAACTATCTGCGACATATTGTGGAGCATAAAAAATGGTATGAGCAACTTCTGCCACTGTAATTTTCTCTAAATCACTATCTTCTTTACGATTAACAACAAAAACAATAACTGCTACAAGTAAAAAGAAAATAATAAAACCATATATAATTTTTCTCATCATTCACATCCCTTTCATGATATTATATGTAGAAGATATAATGATGTGTTGGACGTTTATTAGTTAAATAAGGAATTTGTTTACATTATTTTAATGTCGATATTTCGCTTTTCACTATTTTATGATATGATTAATATGGTGATAGAATGAACTTAGAGACATTAAATAAAGAACAACTTAAAGCTGTTACCACCACAGAAGGACCACTATTAGTTCTTGCTGGTGCAGGAAGTGGTAAAACACGTGTTTTAACTACCCGTATTGCTTATTTAATTGAAGAAATGGGAATAGACCCTTATAATATTCTAGCAATTACATTTACAAACAAAGCAGCTAAAGAAATGAAAAATCGTATTTATAGTATGTTAGGAAGTAAAGCTAATAATATTCAAATATCAACTTTTCACTCTTTTGGCTTACTTATTATGCGTGAAAATTATGAAGTTTTAGGTTATAAAGAAAATTTTACTATTTTAGATAGTGATGATACATTAACATTAATTAAAAAAATCATGAAAGATTTAAATATTGATATTAAAGAATATAATCCAAAAGCTATAAGAAATCATATAAGTGGTGCTAAAAATAGTTTACTTGAACCTCATAAGTATGATACTTATGCTAGTACGAATTTTGAAGAAAAAGTAGTATCTGTTTATCGTATTTATCAAGAACGTTTAAAAGTAAATAACTCTTTAGACTTTGATGATTTGCTTATGCAACCAATTCTTTTATTTCAAAATTATCCACAAATATTAAAAAAATATCAAGAACGTTTTATGTATATTTTAGTTGATGAATATCAAGATACTAATGAAGCTCAATATAAAATTATTAAAATGTTAAGTGCTAAACATAAGAATATATGTGTTGTTGGTGATGAATCACAGTCAATATATAGTTTTAGAGGATCAAATTATCGTAATATTTTAAATTTTGAAAAAGATTATAAAGATTCTAATGTTGTACTTTTAGAAGAAAACTATCGTTCAACAAAGACTATTTTAAATGCTGCTAATGATGTTATTAAAAACAATAAAGAACGAAAAGATAAAAATCTTTGGACAGAAAATGAAGAAGGAAGTAAAATTCGTTATCACAGAGCTACAGATGAGAAAGAAGAAGCTTTATATGTTGAACAACAAATTAAAGAATTATTAAATAAAGGTGTTAAAGAAAAAGATATTGCTATTTTATATCGTACTAATGCTCAATCAAGAAATATGGAGGAAGCATTATTAAGAGAAAATATTCCTTATAAAGTTGTTGGAAGCTTTTATTTCTATAATCGTAAAGAAATTAAAGACTTAATTGCTTATTTAAAACTTATATATAACACTAACGATGATATTAATTTACTACGAATAATTAATGTTCCAAAAAGAGGAATTGGTTTAAAAACAATTGAAAATTTACAAAATAAAGCAAATATGTTAGGTGTCAGTTTATTTGAAGCAATTGACAGTGGTAAAGAATTAGAATTTAAAAGATTAATTGAAAAATTAATTGCTATCAAAGAAAATACAACCTTAACGGATTTAGTTGATCAAGTCTTGGATCTTTCAGGTATCAGAAGCGAATTAAAAAGTGAAAAGACAATTGAAGCGGATATCAGATTAGAAAACTTAGAAGAATTTAAATCTATTACTAAAAATTTCGAAGAACAAACAGGATATGTTTCATTAGAAGAATTTTTAATGGAAATAAGTTTAGTATCTGATATTGAAGAACATAAAAATAATCCAGATGTGATTACACTTATGACTGTTCACTCAGCAAAGGGATTAGAATTTGATTATGTTTTCTTAATTGGTTTGGAAGAAGGTATTTTTCCACATAATAACTCGATGTTTGAACTTAGTGGCCTAGAAGAAGAACGAAGACTTTTCTATGTTGCGATAACACGTGCTAAAAAGGGATTATGGTTAATTAATGCTCGTCATAGAACTTTATTTGGTAATGATAGTTTCAATCCAATAAGTCGTTTTATAAATGAAATTAGTGATGAGTATTTAGAAAAAGATCAAATTGAAATAGGTAGTGAAAATAAAAAAATTGTCATTGATAATGTGGATACAGAAGCTACTTATAATATAGGGGATGCAGTTAGCCATGAAGTATTTGGTAGAGGTGTAGTTGTAAGCGTTGATAAACAATTACTGACAATTGCTTTTCCACATCCTCATGGTATTAGAAAAATTATAAAAGGACATAAAAGTATAAGAAAGGTATCGTGATAAAATGATATTATTTAATTTATATGAAGAAGTAGAACAATTAGCACTTCAGTTTAAAGAATTTATTATTAACAACAGCACTAATCCACTATTATGGATTGGTCTATTCTTAGGCGGATTGTTTATTTTTAAAACTGTATTTTATGCATTAAATAAAAATAAATAGGTGAAATATGAAAAAAATAAAAAAAGCTGTAATTCCTGTAGGTGGTTTAGGAACAAGATTTTTACCTGTAACTAAAGCAGTTCCTAAAGAAATGCTTCCTATTATAGATACACCAACTTTAGAATATATTTTAAAAGAAGCAGTAGATAGTGGAATAGAAGAAATATTACTTATAAATACATATGGAAAGCAAGCAATAGAAACATATTTAGTTCCAAATGTAAATTTAGAAAAAAATGATAAGTATATATTTAAATTAAAATCTTTAGAAGAAATATTAGCAAAAGCAAAAATATATATGTTATATCAAGACAAACCATATGGTAATGGCCAAGCTATGATGGAAGCTGAAGCCTTTGTTAACGGTGAAGATTTTGCCGTTATGTGGGGAGATGATCTTATTAAAGGAAATATTCCTGCATTAAAGCAATTAATTGATATTCATGATAAATATAATTGTAATGTTGTTGGTGTTCAAAAAGTAAATGAAGAAGAAGTATCTAAATATGGCATGGTTAAATTTAAAAATAATGAATCATTAGAATTAGAAAGTATTGTGGAAAAACCAGCATTAGGGACATCTCCAAGTTTATATGCTGGATTAGGTAGATATATTGTAAGCGCTAATGTTTTTGATGAATTACGCAATGTAAAAAAAGAAGAAGGTGAATTTTATTTCACAGATGCTCTTGCTAAATTAATTAATTATGAAAAAACTTATGCCTGCATTTTTGAAGGTAAATATTATGATATTGGATCACAATTAGGTTATATTATTGCCAATATTGAATATGGATTAGATCGTGAAGATATAAAAGAAAAATTATTAGATTATTTGCACAAAAAAAGCTCTTAATTTTACATTTAAGAGTTTTTTAATGGTATAATAATTAAAGGTGATTAAAATGATACAAAAAAGAATGCGTGAATTAATTGAAATTATAGATAAAGCCGCATATGAATATTATACTTTAGATAAACCTAGTATAAGTGATCAAGAATATGATCGTTATATGCAAGAATTATTAAGTTTAGAAGAAAAACATCCAGAACTTATTTTACCAGATTCACCAACGCATCGTGTTGGTGGTAAAGTAATTGATGAGTTTATCAAAGTTGTTCATGAAAAACCAATGTTAAGTTTAAGTAATGTTTTTAATGAAAGTGATATTATTTCTTTTGATGAACGTATAAAAAAAGAACATATTAAACCTAAATATGTTTGTGAACTAAAAATAGATGGTTTAAGTGTATCTCTATTATATAAAGATGGCCTTTTAGTTAGAGCAGCTACTCGTGGTGATGGTGTAGTAGGAGAAGATATTACTCATAATGCCAAAACAATTAAGAGTATACCTTTAAAATTACCAAAAAAAATTGATATTGAAGTACGTGGCGAAATATATATGAGTAAAGATTCTTTCAATTTATTAAATGAAGAGAGAAGTAGAAATAATATGGAATTATTAGCTAATCCACGAAATGCTGCTGCTGGTAGCGTTCGCCAATTAGATAGTAAAATAGCGGCATCTCGTAATTTAGATTGTTTTATTTATCACTTGCCTGCTGCTTTAGAAATGGGTATTCATACGCAATGGGATGCTTTAGAATATATGAAAAGTTTAGGATTTACAGTAAATCCTAATATTAGATTAGTTAATAATATTGATGAATTACTAGACTTTATTAATGAATGGACAGAAAAAAGAAATTCCTTACCATATGAAATAGATGGTATAGTTATAAAATTAAATGATTTAGATGATCAAGTTAAATTGGGGTATACTATCAAATATCCAAAATGGGCAACAGCTTATAAATTTCCTGCCATGGAAGTTCTAACTAAATTAAAAGATATTGTTTTTAGTGTGGGAAGAACTGGACAAGTAACACCTAATGCCGTTTTAGAACCAGTTCGTTTAATGGGATCAATAATATCTAGAACAACACTTCATAACGAAGACTATGTAAAAAGTTTAGATTTAAAAATAGGAGATATAGTATCAATTAAAAAAGCTGGTGATGTTATTCCAGAAGTAACTAAAGCAATTACTGAAAGACGTACTGGTGATGAAAAAGATTTTGTTATGGCTACAAATTGTCCAATTTGTAATCATCCTTTAGAAAGAAAAGAAAATGAATCTGCTTACTATTGTTTAAATCCACATTGTGATGCTAGAAAAGTAGAAGGGTTATGCCATTTTGTATCTAGAAAAGCAATGAATATTGAAGGATTTGGAGACCGTATTATTGAGGACTTTTATAATATGGGATATTTAAAAAAATTTACAGATTTTTATAAATTATATTTAAAAAAAGAAGAATTAATGGAATTAGAAGGCTTTGGCGAAAAGAGTATTTCTAATTTATTGAATGAAATAGAAGAAAGTAAAAACAATTCTCTAGAAAACTTATTATTTGCTTTAGGAATTCGTCATGTAGGAAGTAAAACTGCTAAAATTTTAGCTCAAAAATACCTAACTATCGATAATTTAAAAGATGCAACAATTGAAGATTTAGCAAGTACTAAAGATATAGGTGATATTATAGCTAAAAGTGTATATTCCTACTTTAATAATGAAGAGAACATTAAATTATTGAATGACTTAAAAGAATTAGGTTTAAATATGGAATATAAAGGAACAAAAGTGCTTGATGATACTTATTTTAGTAATAAGACTTTTGTTTTAACAGGAACTTTAAATAATATTACTAGAGAAGAGGCAAAAGCTAAAATAGAAGAATTAGGTGGTAATGTTAGTTCGTCAGTAAGTAAAAAAACATTTGCTGTTATTGTCGGTGACAATCCAGGAAGTAAATATGATAAAGCGAAAGAATTAGGAATTACAATCATAAGAGAAGAAGA
The DNA here is from genome assembly GCA_944358325.1 of uncultured Bacilli bacterium. GTDB lineage: Bacteria > Bacillota_I > Bacilli_A > RF39 > UBA660 > CALVXF01. The sequence goes on along the minus strand of CALVQV010000001.1, from coordinate 58,686 downwards.
ATTTATTAACAAATTAGAAAGTAGTAAATAAAGTTTAAAAATTTAATAAAATAAGTAGAGGTGATATTTATGCAATTGATTGAGGGAATGAACGTTTTAGTTGGAAAAAATGGAATAACTAACACAACTCGTGAATCTTATTTTCTTGCTAGACAATGTAATTTACCAGTAAAAACCTTTATTTATCGTGAAGATAATAGATTAAAAAACTCTAATGATGTTTTAGAAATTATTAGAGAATATGATGTTAATAATGTTGATATTAAATTTAGTGATGATATCGATGAAACTAAAAGCATTTTTATTTATAATAATCATGCATATGATTTTGAAAATGAGAGACAAACTATTAATGATATCTGTATCTCTGAATTTGATAGAGACGATGCTTTTGTTGCCAAAAATAAAGTATTTAAAATTGGATATTAAAGTTAAAACGATAAGAAATTTCTTATCGTTTTACTATTCTATATAAATTAATACTAGGACGATTAAACAATCTTAATCCAACATCACTTGTACCTATGCCACTAGATATATATAAATCAGTATTATTTATTTTGTAATGTTCGTCATAGTATTCTTTAGCACCTACTGGTAAAGCAATAGCTCCAATAACAGGTAATCTTACTTGACCATTATGCGAATGTCCAGCCAAAACTAAATCAAAATTATATGAAATATCTTTTATATAATCAGGTTCATGCATTAAAAGAATAGTATAATTAGGTTTAGTTTCTAAGCTGTTTAGATATTCGATAGTAGCATTTAATTTATCTTTTGCACTTAAAGAGCCATGTAAATTAGTACTAATACCTGCAATAAAAATACTTTCATTATTAGGACTATAAATAGTATCATATTTTTCATCTAATAAAGTAAAATGCGCATTATCCATAATAATTGAATATTCACTAACACTATAATCATGATTTCCTTTAATTGCATATTTGCCATAAGTAGCTTTCATATTTTTTAAACATGAAATTAAATTATCAGTAACTTCACTAGTTATCTCTGTATCATCATCAATTAGATCACCAGTAAAAAAAATAAGATCAGGCTTAATTCTATTTACTTCGTCTGTAAGTTTTTCTAAATCTTTTTTAAATGTTGTTTTTCCATAGTGAATATCACTAATATGAACTATTTTGAAACCATGAAAATCATTAATTTTATTTGTTTCAATTACATATTCTTTAGTTTTTAAACCATGTGTCGCAATCTTATTACTATAAATGAGTGAACAAGCAAAAATAAATAAGATTAGTAATAATACTTTAATAAGACCAAGCCAACCAAATTTTTTCTTTTGTTTTTCCTTTTTTTCTTCCATAATTCACCTACATAAATAAGGATGCAATTATTTGTAAAGACATCATTATACCATTATGAATAAAATGTAAGCCTATTGTATTAAATATATTTTTAGTTTTTACTAAAATATAAGCGAAGATAAATCCTGGGATAGCATAAGGAATGATATATAAATATTCTAAAATGGTTGGGCTTCCAATTACATGAAGTAACCCAAATGATATACCTGATACTGCAATAAATAGATAATCATTTTTAAATAATTTTCTAATCGCTAAACGGAAAGTTAATTCTTCAACAATTGGTGCATAAACAACAGCAGATAGATAAATATAAAGTGGTGATACTTTAAACATAGTATTTATCGCTTCTTCATTAGCTGATGTTTCTGTACCTACAATCCCACTAACTATTAAATTACTAAACATCATAAGTCCTAATAAAATAAACCATAAATAGAAATAGTTTTTAAAATAGTACTTATGATTCTTTTTAAAATCAGACCACATTTGCTTTAAAGGATTATAAAAAATACATATTAAAATTATTATAGTTAATAATTCATAACCTAGCATATATAATACTTTTACAGTTTGATTCATATTAGAAATATCCACACCCATTAATTGTAGTGGTATAGCTTGTCCTATCATCATTATAAAATATAATAAGATAGCTATTAAACCAGTCATAACATCTTTAATAGAATATTTACTCTTTATTTTTTTAGCATTTACAACATTATTAACTTCTTTTCCACAATGTGCACAAAATTTAGCATCATCTTTTATTTTTTTTCCACAATAAAAACATTTTTTCATATTTAACCTCCATATCCTATTAATAATTATATCAAAAAAATAAGAAATATTTTAAAAAAGTATAGAAAAATATGAATTATATGTTATAATATACACGTAACAGGAAGAGTGGGCTTAATATCCCGCTCTTTAATTTAGTGGGAGGCTTTATGGAAATTGAAACTTTAGTTAGAAATGCTATTCTTGATGTAATTGTTAAAAATGGTTATATTTTAGATAGTGTGACATATGTAAAAGAAGGAAGTATTTATTTTTTACGTGTTGTGATTGATAAAGAAGGTTTTATCACTTTAGATGATTGTGTTTGTGTAAGTGAACTTATTAATCCAATTATTGATAAGTTAGATTGTTTACAAGAAAATTATATGCTTGATGTATGTTCAAAAGAGAAAGGTCGTGAATAATATGGCAAGAAAGAAAAAAGAAGTTGTCGAAGAAACAGGAATGAATCCAAAAGAATTTAAAAATGCTGTTGCATTATTATGTAAAGAAAAAGGTATAAGTGAAGATACTATTTATGATGCAATGGAATTAGCGCTTACCTCTGCTTATAAGAAAAACTATTCTATACCAAATGCCCGTGTTGATATTAACAAAGAAACTGGAGAAATAAAAGTTTATTCATATAAAACAGTTGTTAAAGATCCAGATGAATATGGATGTATCAATTATGATGAAATAGAAGCATATTATAGTGAACATGAAGATGAACTTGATAATGAAGATTTTGAGGATATGAAAGAAATAATGTTTGATCCACGTATGCATTTAACACTAGAACAAGCAAGAAAAATTGTTCCAGGAATTGAAATTGGTGAAACAATAGAAGAAGAAGTTACACCAAGAGATTTTGGACGTGTAGCAGCTAGTACAGCTAAACAAGTAGTAGTTCAAAAAATTCGTGAAGCTGAAAGAAATGTTATCATTGAAGAATTTAGTGACAAACAAGATGAAATGATGGTTGGTATTGTTGCTATGGAAGATGAACGTAATTATTATATTGATTTAGGAAGAACACAAGGTATTTTACCAAAGAGTGAAATTATTCCTGGTGAAAAAATTGAAATGGGATCAAGTATCAAAGTTTATGTAACTAAAGTAGATAATAATGGTAAAGGACCACTTATCTTATTAAGTAGAAATCATTATGGATTTGTTAAACGTTTATTTGAACTTGAAATACCAGAAATTAATGAAGGAACAATTTTAGTTCATGGCGTTGCTCGTGAAGCTGGAGTTCGTAGTAAAATAGCTGTTGAGTCTACTAATCCAAATGTTGATCCTGTAGGAGCATGTATTGGAGAACGAGGAATGCGCATTGCTAATATTTTAAAAGAATTAGGTAATGAAAAAGTAGATGTTATTCCTTATGAAAAAGATCCTGCTAAATTTATTGCTAATGCTTTAGCACCTGCTAAAGACTTAACAGTTTTAGTTCTTGATGAAAATAAAAATGAAGCAATGGCTATTGTTAATGATGAAAATCTTTCTCTAGCGATTGGTAAAAAAGGACTTAATGTTCGTCTTGCTTCTCGATTAACACACTATAAAATAGATGTTAAAACTCAAGAACAAGCAAGTGAATCTGGTATAAACATAAGAATATAGGTGAAATATGAAAAAAATACCTATGCGTACGTGTGTTGTAACACGTGAAAAATTTCCAAAAAATGAATTAATACGTGTCGTTAGAACACCTGATAACCAAGTTATTATTGATGAGTCTGGTAAAGCTAATGGCCGTGGAGCTTATTTAAAAAAAGATCGCGAAGTTATCTTAAAAGCTCAAAAAAATAAAATTTTAAATAAACATTTAGAAATTAATATACCAGAAACAGTTTATGAGGAATTATTAAAATAAAGAAAGAGGTGATCTTATGATGTCAGTTTATGAATATGCTTTAGATGTTGATAAAACACCAGAAGAAATATTAAAACTAGCCATATCATTAGGCTTTGATGTTAAAGATATGGATGATTTATTAGATGACTATATGATTACAGAACTTGATAGTGCTATCGCATCAGGAAATAATTTAGAAGAAGTTATTGAAGAAGAAATAGCTGAATTAGAAGAAAATATTTCTAAAGAAGAACAAATAAAAGAAAAACACAAAGTGAGTAATCCTGCTAAAAAGAAACCTTTTAATAATAAAAAGGATTTAGCTAATCGTAAAAAAGAAATGTATAAAAATAAAACAAAATTACAATCAAATGCACCAATTAATAATGATAATGTTGTTTTATATCGCGAAGGTATGACAATTGGTGAATTCGCTAATTCATTAAATGTTGGAGCTGCTGAAGTAATAAAAAAATTATTTATGCTAGGTATTATGGCTAATATTAATAATACAATTTCTTTAGAAAATGCAGAATTAATTTGTTTAGATTATAATAAAGAATTAAAAAGAGAAGAAACAACAGATGTAACTAATTTTGAAGAATATGAAGTAATTGATGACCCTAAAGATTTAGTTAAAAGACCACCAGTTGTAACTATTATGGGACACGTAGACCACGGTAAAACAACTCTTCTTGATACAATTCGTAAAACTAATGTTGTATCTACAGAAGCAGGTGGAATTACCCAAGCTATTAGTGCTTATCAAGTAGTATACAATAATGAACCAATCACTTTTATTGATACTCCAGGCCATGCTGCTTTTACAGAAATGCGTGCTCGTGGAGCGCAAATAACAGATATTGTTATTATTATTGTTGCTGCTGATGATGGTGTTATGCCACAAACTAAAGAAGCTGTTGATCATGCTAAAGCTGCAGGTGTGCCAATTATTGTTGCTATTAATAAAATGGATAAGCCGGGCGCTAATCCAGATCGTATTATGGCTGATTTATCAGAAATGGGTCTTACTCCAGAAGAATGGGGTGGAGACACATTATATAATAAAATTATTGCTCAAACAGGTGAAGGTATTAATGAATTATTAGAAAATATTTTATTAGTAGCTGAAATGCAAGAATATAAAGCTAATCCAAATCGTTATGCCATGGGAACTGTTATTGAAGCACGTCTTGATAAACATCTAGGACCTGTTACGACAGTTCTTATCGGGAATGGTACTCTTCGTTTAGGCGATCCTATTGTTATTGGTACTGCTTATGGTAAAGTTCGAACAATGCGTAATGATAAAGGTGAAGAAATTATGGAAGCTAAGCCATCATTACCAGTTGAAATTACAGGTATTAATGATGTTCCAACAGCTGGTGATAAATTTATGGCTTTTGAAACTGAAAAAGAAGCTCGTAGTATTGGTGAAGCAAGAAAAACTCAAGCACGTCTAAAAGAAAATGCTTCAGCTGGAATTGTTACTTTAGATGCTTTATTTAATAAAATTCAAGAAGGTATAAAAGAAATTAATGTTATTGTCAAAGCTGACGTTAATGGTTCAAGTGAAGCAGTTAAGAATGCTTTAGAAAAAATCGAAGTTGAAGGTGTCAGAGTAAAAGTTATTCGTAGTAGTGTTGGTGCTATTACAGAAAGTGATATCGTTTTAGCAAAAGCATCTAATGCTATTATTATTGGTTTTAATATTAGACCAAATAATACAATTAAAGAACGTGCTAAAGAAGCAGGTGTTGAAATAAGACCATATAACATTATTTATAAAGCTGTTGAAGAAATGGAACAAGCTATGAAAGGTATGTTAGATCCTGTTTATGAAGAAAAAGTTATTGGTGAAGCTGAAGTTAGACAATTATTTAAATTTTCTAAAGTTGGTATCATAGCTGGATCTTACGTAACGGATGGGATTATCAAAAGTAATGCTAAAGCTCGTTTGATTCGTTCAGGCGTTGTTGTATATGATGGTAATATTGGTTCATTACAACGTGAAAAAGATGCTGTTAAAGAAGTTAAAAAAGGTCTTGAATGTGGTATTACAATTGAAAACTTTGCTGATATTAAAGTAGGCGATACAATAGAAGCATACGAAATGGTCGAAGTAAAACAATAAAAATATATTTGTAAAGTGTTGCACATGCAACACTTTTTTCTGTTTGGGTATGCTATAATTAGTTGTGTACAATAAAAGGAGGATATTATGCAAGAATGGAAAAATTTTAAAGAAGGAAAATGGTGTAGTGAAATTGATGTAAGAGATTTCATTATCAATAACTATAAAGAGTATAAAGGAGATGAATCATTTTTAGAAAAAACTACTCCTAAAACAGATAAAGTTTGGACTAGATGTTTAGATTTATTAAAAGAAGAATTAAAAAAAGGTGTTTTAGATATTGATGTTGAACATGTATCAGGCATTGATAATTATGAACCTGGATATATTGATAAAGAAAATGAAGTAATAGTTGGACTTCAAACTGATGCGCCATTAAAAAGAATTGTAAATCCTTATGGTGGTATCCGTATGGTTTATTCATCACTTAAAGCTTATGGTTATGAATTGAATAAAGATATTGATGCTAAGTTTAATGAATATCGTAAAACACATAATCAAGGAGTATTTGATGTTTATACAGAACAAATAAGAAAAGCACGTCATGTAGGTTTATTAACAGGATTACCTGATGCTTATGGTCGTGGTCGTATTATTGGTGATTATCGTCGTATTGCTTTATACGGTATTGATTTCTTGATGGCTGAAAAGAAAAAAGAATGGGATCAACCAGTAGAAGAAATGACTGAAGATATGATTAGACAAAGAGAAGAAATTTCTGAACAATATCGTGCTTTAGAAAAGATTAAGAAAATGGCACTTCGTTATGGTTTTGATATATCTAAACCAGCAAAAGATGCTCGTGAAGCTGTTCAATGGTTATATTTTGGTTACTTAGCAGCTATTAAAGAAAATAATGGTGCTGCTATGAGTTTAGGTAGAACTTCAACTTTCTTAGATATTTATATTGAAAGAGATTTAGAAGAAGGAAAACTAACTGAAGTAGAAGCTCAAGAATTAATTGACCAATTTGTTATTAAATTACGTATGGCTCGTCACTTAAGAACACCAGAATATGATGAATTATTCTCAGGTGATCCAACATGGGTAACAGAAGCAATTGGGGGTATAACAGAAGATGGTAGATCATTAGTAACTAAAAACTCTTTCCGCTTTTTACACACTTTAGCTAATCTTGACTCTGCACCAGAACCAAACATGACAGTATTATGGAGTCAAAATTTACCAGAAAACTTCAAAAAATACTGCGCTAAAATGAGTATTGAAACAGATTCAATTCAATATGAAAATGATGATGTTATGCGTCCAATTTATGGCGATGATTATGCTATTGCTTGTTGTGTTTCCGCAATGCGCGTAGGCAAAGATATGCAATTCTTTGGCGCTCGTTGTAATTTAGCAAAAGCTCTACTTTACTCAATTAATGGTGGTATTGATGAAGTTAAAGGTGATCATGTAATTGATGGTTTCGATATCATGAAAGATGAAATACTAGATTATGATAAAGTAAAAAATAGTTATTACAAGATGCTAGAAAAAGTAGCAGGTATTTATGTTGATGCCATGAATATAATTCACTACATGCATGATAAATATGCATACGAAGCAAGTCAAATGGCTCTACATGATACAAATGTTAGAAGACTTATGGCTTTTGGCGTAGCAGGATTATCAGTTGTAACAGATTCATTGTCAGCTATTAAATATGCTAAAGTAAAACCAATTCGTAATGAAGAAGGAATCGCTATTGATTTTGAAATTGAAGGCGATTTTCCTAAGTATGGTAATGATGATGATCGTGTAGATAGTATTGCTGTTGAAGTATTAGACAAGTTCTATAGTGAATTATGTAAACATAAATTATATCGTAACGCTAAACATACGTTATCAGTATTAACAATTACTTCTAATGTTGTATATGGATCTAAAACTGGTGCTACTCCAGATGGTCGTAAAGCAGGTGTAGCTTTTGCTCCAGGAGCTAATCCAATGCATGAAAGAGATATGAGTGGAGCCCTAGCCAGTCTTAACTCAGTAGCTAAATTAAAATATGAAAATTGTTGTCAAGATGGTATTTCCAATACATTCTCAATTGTACCTGATGCCTTAGGTAAAGATGAAGAATCACGTATAGAAAATTTAGTAAACTTATTAGATGGTTATTTCATTCAAAAAGCTCATCACTTAAATGTAAATGTTTTAACTCGTGAAACATTAATTGATGCTATGAATAATCCAGAAAAATATCCACTTTTAACCATTCGTGTATCAGGATACGCTGTACGTTTTAATCGTTTAACTAGAAAACAACAAGAAGAAGTTATTTCACGTACTTTCCATGGTAAAATGTAATGCAAGGAAGTATCAATTCAATTGAAACATTTGGACTAGTTGATGGTCCTGGTATAAGAGTAGTTATATTTTTAAATGGTTGTAGCCTAAGATGTAAATTTTGTCATAATCCAGAAATGTGGCAAAAAGGCATAAACAATATAACAGTAGAAGAATTAGTAAATAAAATAAAACGTTATAAACCGTACTTTAAAAATAATGGTGGTGTTACTTTCTCAGGTGGAGAACCATTATTACAAACTAAATTTTTATTAGAGGTATGTAAAGAATTAAAAAAAGAACATATCCATATTGCCTTAGATACAGCTGGTGTCGGATATGATTATGACGAGTTATTAAATTATGTTGATTTAGTTATCTTTGATATTAAAGCAATAGATAAAGATAAATATCAAGATCTAGTTAGTCATGATATTAAAGATTCATTAGTATTTTTAGATAAATGTCAAAAGAGAAATATACCTATGTGGCTTCGTCAAGTAATTGTGCCTGGTATTAATGATACAAAAGAATATATTTTAGAATTAAAAGAATTTATTAGTAAATTAAAAAATATAGAAAAAGTTGAACTATTACCATATCATACTATGGCACTATCTAAATATCATAAATTAGGTATACCATATCCATTAGAAAATGTACTCGAAATGGATAAACAAAGATGTAAAGAATTAGAACAATTATTAGTAAAATAAACACTTTCATGGTATACTATTACTAGAGGTGAAATCCATGAGTGTTAAAACAGAACGTATTGGCGATATGCTAATTAGTGAAATAAGCTATATTATCGCAACAGAAGTAAAAAATAAAGATATTAATTTTGTAACCATTACTGATGTAAAAGTTACAAATGATTTAAGCTTTGCTAAAGTTTACTTTACAGTATTAGATGATACAAAAAAAGAAACTACTTTAAAAGCTTTAAAAAGTGCGAAAGGATTTATCCGTAGTATGTTACATGATCGTGTAGATATTAGACACATTCCAGAATTGGAATTTGTATATGATGAATCAATTGCTTATGGTAAGAAAATTGAAAATATCATTGAAGAATTACACGAAGAAAAATAATTGACTTAAAATAAGGTATATGCTAAACTATACTTATTATTGAACAAAGAAGACTATTTTAAATATTAATTAGTAATTAGAAAATTAGTGGTTGATGCAAACTAATCAAGATTAATATGGAAGTTACATAGTTGGAGTTCAAACGTTACTTGCGTTAAAAGTAAAAGATGTCGTCATGATAAATTAAGGTGGTACCGCGGATTTTCGCCCTTAGCTTATTATGACGTTTTTTAATTATTATGAGGAGGAGATATTATGACATTATTTGAAGAATTAGAGTGGCGTGGCTTAGTTCAAGATATTAGTGATCCTGAATTAATCGAGCAATTAAATAAGGGGGGATTAACTTTTTATATTGGAACTGATCCAACAGCTGATTCTATGCATATAGGACATTATTCATCATTTTTAATTTCTAAAAGATTAGCTCGTGCTGGACATCATCCTATTTTATTAGTAGGTGGAGCAACAGGGTTAATTGGGGATCCTAAACCAACTGCTGAAAGACCAATGATTTCTAAAGAAGAAGTAGAACACAATTTTAAAGGTTTAAAAGCGCAAGCAGAAAAGATATTTGGATTTGAAGTCGTTAATAATTTTGATTGGACAAAAGATATCAATGTCATCGATTTTTTAAGAGATTATGGAAAATATTTTAACGTTAATTATATGCTTGCTAAAGATAAAGTAAAATCAAGATTAGAAAGTGGTATTACTTATGCTGAATTTTCTTATATGATTTTGCAAGCCTTAGATTTTATGCATTTATTTGAAACAAGAAATTGTACTTTACAAGTAGCAGGGTCTGATCAATGGGGAAATATTACTTCCGGAATTGAGTTAGTTAAAAAGAAATTAGGTAAAACTGTTTATGGTATGGTTATGCCGCTAGTAACTGATTCTAATGGAGTTAAATTTGGCAAAACAGAAGGCAATGCTTTATGGCTTGATAAAAATAAAACTTCTAGTTATGAGCTATATCAATATTTGCTTAACTTAGAGGATTCAATGATTATTGAATACTTAAAAAAATTAACTTTTTTAACAAAAGAAGAAATTGAAGATTTAGAAAAAACAAATAATGAACATCCAGAATTAAGAGAAGCCCATAAAGCTTTAGCTCGTGAAATTATCACAGATCTTCATGGTAAAGATGAATTTAATAAAGCAGTTAAAATAAGTGAAGTATTATTTAGTGGCGATATTAAAAAATTAAATTTAAAAGAAATAGAAGAAGGATTTAAAGATGTTCCAAACTTTGCCATTAATACAGAAGAAAATATTATAGACTTTTTAGTTAATAATAAAATATGTTCTTCTAAAAGAGAAGCACGTGAATTTGTAAATGCTGGTTCAATTACTATTAATGGTGATAAGATAACTGATTTAGATTACGTTATTACAAAAAAAGATGCAATTGAAAATAAAGTAGTTATAGTTCGTCGTGGTAAGAAAAAATATTATTTAGGTAAATTTAATTAAAAAAAAGATTTCCAAATTGGGAAATCTTTTCTTATTATCTGTTGTAGAATTCAACGATTAATGATTCGTTAATTTCTGGATTTAATTCACTACGTTCTGGATATCTAACATAAGTACCAGCCATCTTAGCTTCATCGTAAGTAACGAATTCAACACGTTTAGTTTTAGCTTCTAAAGCTGCTTTAATTGCAGGATGTTCTTTAGAGTTTTCTTTAACAGCGATAACGTCACCTGGTTTACAACGATATGATGGGATATTTACTTTTTTACCATTAACTGTAATATGTCCATGATTAACAACTTGTCTAGCAGCATTACGTGTAGTAGCAAATCCTAAACGATATACTAAATTGTCTAAACGACTTTCTAGTAATTTTAAGAAATCTTCACCATGAACACCTTTTAACTTACCAGCTTCAACAAAAGTTTTGTGGAATTGTTTTTCATTTAAACCATACATGAATCTAACTTTTTGTTTTTCTTGTAATTGAATACCATAGTTAGATAATTTTTTTCCACGTTCTTTACCATGAGCGCCTGGAGCAAAAGGTTTACGAGCCATTTCTTTTCCAGTTTCACTAGTAGAGAAATTTAATCTTCTTGCTTTACGATATTGTGGTCCAGTATATCTTGCCATATTTTTTCTCCTCCTTCATATATTACAAATACGATTGAGGTTATTCGTCAAATAATAGGGTGTTTGTTTAATATCTTCGCTTTGCAGCAAAAGTTACTAATATCCCATGTGGTAACAAACACGTTACTAAATTCGAATAACGCTGCTTCACATTCGCACTATTAATTATATATGCTTAACCCTTTAAAGTCAAGACAAAAATCATAATCATAAAAGAAAAAAATAGGAAATTAAAAAAAATTAGAGATATTTGTCAAAATATATGATAAAATTATAATAGCGAGGTGACATAGATGAATGAAATAATACTTGTTATGACAACTTTATTTTTGCTTGCTGCCATTCTCATTGTTGCTGTTTTGAATATAATTCAAAGTCATAAAAATAAAAAAATAAAAAAACATTTAGAAGAGTTAGAAATAGAAAAAAATAAAATTGAAACGGCTCCTATTATGCCAGAACTTTCAAAAATAGAAGCTTTCTTAAAAAACGAAAAAATAGAAGTTCTATATAATGATTGGAAAGATCGTTTAGCATCTATTAAAGGTATAGAAATTCCTAAAATTACAGATATGCTTTTAGATGCTGATTATTCTGTTTCAAAAATGGATTATAAAAATGCTTTATATAAAATAGCTAAATTAGAAATGGAATTATATAAAGTTAGACAAAATACTGAAGAATTATTGGATGAAATTAAAGAAATAACAACTAGTGAAGAAAGAAATCGTGCAATCATAACAAAACTAAAGGCTACTTATCGTGAACTATATCAAAAATATAGCAATTCTAAATCTGAATATGGAGATGTTGTTAATTCAATTAATCTACAATTTGAAAATATTGCTAAAAGATTTGAAGACTTTGAGCGTGTTATGGAAAATAATGAGTATACTGAAGTAACAGCAATTATTAAAGCCATAGATGAAATGTTAAAACATATGACCGTTGTAGTAGAAGAAGTACCAGCGATTATTTTGATGGCCGATAGTATTTTACCAAAACGTATTGCTGAAGCTAATGAAATATATAACACAATGGTTAAACAAGGATATCCACTAGATTATTTAAATGTAGAATATAATATCAACGAAGCAAATAAAAAAATCAGTGATATTAAAGATCGTGCTAAAGTTTTAAATTTAGAAGATAGTTTATTTGAATTAAAAATTTTATTAGAATATTTTGATGGCTTATTCAATGATTTTGAAAAAGAAAAAAATGAACGTAAAGCATATGAAGATGCTAGTTCAGCATTTAAAGTTAGATTAGAAAAAATGCAAAATTTGTTAAATGATATTTTTAAACAAATTGATGATATTAAAACTGTTTATAATTTATCACCAGAAGATATGTTACTTTTAAACGAAGTTAATGAGCAAATGAAAGTTCTAAGTAATGATTATAAAGCTTTAAAAGATCATACAAGTAATAATACTTTTGCATTTTCTCAACTTACAAAAGAAATAGAATTATTAGTTAATCGTTTAATTATTTTAGAAGATAAATTGGATAGTTCTTTAAATGTTATTGGATCAATGAAGGAAGATGAAGTTCGTGCTCGTCAACAATTAGAAGAAATAAAAAGTATTCTTAAAGAAGCAAAACGAAAGATTCAAGAATATAATTTTCCTGTTATACCACAATCTTATTATGTGGAATTAAATGAAGCAAGTGACGCAATTAAAGAAATTATTAAAGAACTTGATAAAAAACCAATTACTATTAGTGTTTTAAATACTAGAGTAGATACAGCACGTGACTTAGTTTTAAAACTTTATAGTACAACTAAGGATTTAATTAAAACAGCACGTTTTTCTGAAATGGCAATTGTTTATGGAAATCGTTATCGTTCAAGTTATGATGAAATAGACAAACATCTAAATGCATCAGAAGTTTTATTTAACCGTGGTGAATATACAAAATCACTAGAATTAACAATAAATATTTTAAATCGTTTAGAGCCAGGAATCTATGATAAATTAACTAAATTTTATCAAGAACAAAAGTAATACAAACACATGTATTACTTTTTTTAAAATTATGATATAATAACGGACTTAGGAGGAATTTATGGGTAAACTAATTTTAATAAAATATGGAGAATTGACAACTAAAAAAGGTAATCGTCGTACTTTTATAAAACTTTTGAAAAATAACATTAGCAAAATTTTAAAAGATTTTGATTTTAATATAAGAGATATGTATGATCGTATGTATATTGAATCTAAAAATATAGATGAAATAGCAAACAAATTAACTAATGTATTTGGTATTCATAGTATAGTTATTTGTTATAAAGTAAACACTAATATTGAAGATATAAATAATTTAGTAATTGAGGTCGTAGGAAAAGAAAAATTTACAACATTTAAAGTAGAAACAAAAAGAAGTTATAAAGAGTTTCCAATACAAAGTATGGAATTTTCAAGAAAGTTAGGAGCTTTAATTTTAAAAAAATTTGATTGTAAAGTTGATGTTCACAATCCTGATCTTTTAATTCATATAGAAATTCATAAAGACTATACTTATATATATACTAATGAAATAAAAGGATTAGGAGGATATCCTGTAGGTATTCAAGGCAAAGGATTACTTATGTTAAGTGGTGGTATTGATTCACCTGTTGCTGGATACTTAGCTTTAAAAAGAGGCGTAGATTTAGAATGTTTATATTTTGAATCTCCACCTCATACAAGTATTGAAGCTAAAAATAAAGTATTAGAATTAGCAAATATTATTAATAAATATTCTGGCAATATAAAAGTTCATATTGTTCCTTTTACACATCTTCAAGAGGAAATATATAAAAACGTTGATCCTACTTATAACATCACAATTATGCGTCGTATGATGTACAGAATAGCTCACAAAGTAGCGTTAAAACGTAATTGCAAAATTATTATAAATGGTGAATCAATTGGTCAAGTAGCAAGTCAAACTTTAACAAGTATGATTGCTATTAATAGTGTAACCAATTATCCTATAATTAGACCAGTTGCATGCTTAGATAAGCTAGAAATAATTGACATATCGAAAAAAATTGGTACGTATGAAACAAGTATATTACCTTATGAAGATTGTTGTACTATATTTTTACCAGATCATCCAGTCATTAATCCAAATGTTAATAAATGTATTGACATGGAAAAAACATTTGATTATGAATCATTAATAGATGAATGCGTAAATAATATTGAAACAATTACTAATATAGATAAAAAAACTTTTAAAGAATTACTATAATTTTCCAGTATGAAATAATATCTTTCGTACATGATATAAATGTACGGAGGTGAAAAATATGGAAAACAATAAATTCGTTGTAAATGGTGCTAAACAAGCTATCGAACAAATGAAATATGAAATCGCTAATGAATTAGGTGTTAAAATGGGACCTGATGCAACTAGCAAAGCTAACGGTAGAGTTGGTGGTGAAATCACTAAACGTTTAGTTAAAATGGGTGAACAAAATTTAGGTGCTACTCATTATCAATCAAAATAAATTATAAATCTATAAAGATGAATTTAAGTTCATCTTTTTTTAAACAAAAAATAAAGTTGGCACTAATTACCACTAATAATAAATAATTAACAGATAATAATATAAATAAGGTGGTGAGATGTATGAATAATAAATTAAACGTTGCAGGATCTAAACAAGTTTTAGATACAATGAAATATGAAATCGCACGTGAACTAGGTGTTACATTAGGACCAGATACAACAAGTAGAGCTAATGGAACAGTTGGTGGCGAAATGACAAAAAGATTAGTAAATTTAGGTTTACAATCAATGAACGCTAAAAATTATTAATTATAAGCATCTTTTGATGCTTTTTATTTTTATAAAAAGATATTGTATTTTTTATAAAAATCCTCTATAATAATATTAAAGAATAGAGGTGTCCTATGAAAAAGAAAAAGGGTTTACTTAATAATTTAGAAGTAAGATTGTTTATATCTAGAATGCTATTTGGATTGTTAGCAATTTTTGGTATTGTATTTATTATAATTGGTACAGTTGCTATCGTTAATGAAATGGATATAAAAAATAGATATGTAAAAATGGTTGGAACAGCAATATCCAATATGGAAACAAATGAAGGGTTATATGTAACAACATATGCTTACATATATAATGATCAAACATATACAGTTCAAGCTGATTATGCTATTTTAAATGCAACTGAAATAGGAAAAGAAGAAACTGTTTACGTTAATCCTGAAAATCCTAAATTAGCAGTTGTTGAAACTTTTAATGAAAATGTTTTCATGCTTGTTATAGGGGCAATGATGTTAGTAATTCCATTAGCACTATACATGATTGATCCAGATAGCCAAAAAGATGATAAAAATGCCATCTTGAAAGCAGGATTAGTAATTGTATGTGGTTTATTATTCTATATTGTTTCAGGAACATTAATTCATTCATATTTACCAAATATTATTTGGAAATATAGTCCATTATTAGTTATAATGCCAATAATATTTGTAGCTATGGGTATTTATGCAGTTGTTAAAATTTTGATTTTTAAAAAGGAAGCAGAAGCAAAAAAACATCGTTTAAGAAACTTCTTTAAAATTAGAAAGAAAAAATAAAAAACACGAAAGTGTTTTTTTATTTTTGTGGGAATAATATTTCATCTACAATACCATATTTTAAAGCTTCATCACTATCCATGAAATTATCACGATCAGTATCTTTAATAATTTGTTTCAAAGGTTGTCCTGTATTTTTAGATAAAATAAAATTTAATTTGTCGCGTAACTTTAAGATGTGTTCAGCAGCAATTTTTATATCGGTTGCTTGTCCTTCCGCACCACCTAATGGTTGATGAATCATAACTTCGCCATTAGGTAAAATATATCTTTTACCTTTTGAACCACTACTTAATAAAAATGCTGCCATACTAGCTGCCATTCCTACACATATAGTTGATACTTTGCTTTTTACCATGTTCATCGTATCATAAATTGCCATACCAGCAGTAACACTACCACCAGGTGAATTAATATAAATATTTATATCATCATGATTTAGAGAATCCAAATATAAAAGTTCTCCAACAATAATATTAGCGTTTTGATCAGTTATTTCGCCACTAAGTAAAATAATACGATCTTTTAATAATCTAGAATATAAGTCATAAACACGTTCACCATTACTACTTTTTTCAATAACACTAGGTATAAGCATAAAATTCCTCCTAAAATTATAATAGTCACTTAAATAAAAAAATATTCCAAAAAAATTTATTTTAAAAACTTTTAATAAATGTTATAATAAAAAACATAGGTGGTTGTATGAAATATAAAGTACTAATAGACAGTTTTGAAGGACCATTAGATTTACTTTTACATCTAATAAAACAAAGTGACATATCAATATTTGATATAAATATTGAAGATGTAACAAAACAATATTTAGATTATATTAAACAAATGGAAGAAATGAATCTTGATATTGCAAGTGAATATTTAGTTATGGCAGCAGAGCTAATTGAAATGAAATCAAGAATTTTACTTCCTAATAATAAAAATGATAATGATGATGAATATGAAGAAGATCCAAGAACAGAATTAATTAATCGTTTATTAGAATATGAAAAATATAAAAATAAAACAAATGAATTTAAAAAGTTAGAAGAAAACAGACATAATATTTATACTAGAATACCCTATGACATAACTAATTATGTAGATGAAGATATAAATTTTGAAAATGCTACAGTAAATGATTTAATGGAAGCATTTTCTAAATTTTTAGAACGTAAACAATTAGAACGTCCACTTAATACTAAAATTACTACAAAAGAATATAGTGTTCATGAAAGAAGTGAACAAATAAGAACTTTATTAAAACAAAAGAAAAAAGTTTCATTTAAAGAATTATTTCAAACTTTAAAAAAAGATTATGTTATTGTTACATTCTTATCAATTCTTGATTTAGCTAAAAAACAAGAGTTACATATTGAACAAGAAAATAATTTTCAAGAAATATATTTACTAGCAAAGGAGTAGATTATGAATAAAGAAGCTATTTTAGAAGGTCTATTATTTATAGCAGGCAGTGATGGACTAACGATAAAAAAAATAACAGATATTTTAGAAACAACAGAAGCTGAAACAATTAAATTGATTAATATTTTAAGAGAAGAGTATAAAAAAGATAATCGTGGAATTGAAATACAATACTTAGGTAATAGTTTTAAATTGACAACTAAGTCTATTCATAAAGATTTTTATAAAAACTTAGTTTTAAAAGAAGACACCAATATATTAAGTCAATCTGCTTTAGAAACTTTAGCAATAATTGCTTACAATGAACCTATTACACGTAATACAGTTAATGAAATAAGAGGTGTTGATTCTACACATATTATTCGCAAATTATTGGTAAAGCAATTAATAAAAGAAGCGGGAAAATCTGATTTACCTGGTAGACCAATGCTATATGAAACAACAGACAAATTTTTAGATTACTTTGGTTTAAAAAATAAAGATGAATTACCAAAATTAGAAACAGAAGAAGAAAATATAGAAGAAACTGATCTTTTTAATTCAAAATATAGTGAAATATTATAACAAATATGTTATAATTATCACATGCCGACCTGGCGGAATGGTAGACGCAGTGGATTCAAAATCCACCGGTAGCAATACCATAAGGGTTCAAGTCCCTTGGTCGGTACCAAAAAAAACAACTCACAACTTAATGTTGTGGGTTTTTATTTTTATAGTGACTTTTTTATTAAAAATATAGTATAATGTATATGATAATAGGAGGTTGGTAAAGTGATACTAAGAAAACCATATGCATTCTTAATAAAGAATTTTAGAAAAATTCATGCTGTAATGGCCCTATGTCTACTTTATTTATTATATAAATCAAGCATCCTTATGAATTTCTTAAATGATTATGTTTCACATCAACCTAGCTATGTTGGAACAGAAATAACAGATAATTTATTTAATATTTGGATGTTTTTTATTCCTATTATTATAATTATTGCATGTATTACTGTTATAGTATTAATGGTTAATAAGAAAAAACCTTATAAATTTTATTTTGTTAATATTATATCCTCTATTTTAGTTATTATTTATTATGCTTATGCTCTAAACGTTATAGGTGAATTAGAAATAAGAGTAATGGATATAAGAGTTATGCGCGCTGTTAGAGATTTAATTGTTGCTGTATATGCCTTTCAATTGATTTCAACAATTATTACTTTTGCTCGTGCGACTGGTTTTAATATTAAACAATTTGATTTCGGTAAAGATTTAAAAGAACTAGAAATTAAGGAAGGCGACCGCGAAGAAGTAGAAATAAACATTAATATAAATACAGATAAAGCCAAACGTGATGTGCGAAGAAATTTTCGCTTTTCAAAATATTTTTATTTAGAAAATAAACTAGTAATAAATGCAATTGTTGCTATCTTTTTAGTGTTACTTAGTTTTTCTATTTTTATGAATAATCATGTCTATAATAAAACATATACAACTACTGAGTATTTTAATACTAAAGAATTTACCATGCGCATTGAAGATGCATATGTTACAACGAAAGATATGAAAGGTAATGTTATTACTGAAGATGATTATAGTTTAGTTGTTTTAAGAATTAAAATAAAAAAAAGATTTAATAATGATGATAAGTTAAAACTTGATCCTGCTAAGACAGCATTAAAATTAGATGGAACAAGATATTATCCGATTGAAACATATCGCGATAAATTAACAGATATTGGCACAACCTATGAAGGACAACAAATAGATAGTGAATATGATTATTATTTATTAACTTATCATGTACCAAAAAATAAAGTAAATAGTGATGTAAAAGAATTTAACTATGTTGAAAGTGTTTCTTTTACAAGCAGTGGTTTAAATCCTAATGTCATTCATATTGGTCTAAATTTTAATAATCTAGATAAAGAACAAGAACCAAAAACTTACGCTTTAGGAGAAGAAATTAATTTTGATAATAGCATTTTAAAAGAATCAACTTTAAAAATTACGAATGCTGAAATAAACAATACATTTAAAAACGAATATGAATATTGTAAAAACAAAAAATGTTATAACATGGTTGAATATTTAAAACCTAATATCAATAGTAATTATGACAAAACTTTAATTAAGTTTGAATTTGAAGTTTCTAAAGATGAAATTCTTACAACAGATGCTTTAAATAACATGAATAAATTAATAAATACATTTGGCATAATTGAATATAAAATAGGTGATGTAACAAAAAGACAAACAATGGGATTTAGTCAAATAATTCCTTCAAAAACAAAGAAAAATAATATTAACTATATAGAAGTAGTAAAAGAAATAGAAAATGCCAGTGAAGTAAATTTAATTTTAAAAGTTAGAAATAGCGAATATATTATTAAATTAAAGTAGAAAATAATAAAAATGTATGATATAATTATAAAATGGAGGATGGTAGGATGAAAAGGTTATTAACTATGTTATTCCTGTTAACTATATTATTCCTTCCGTTCAAAGTAAAAGCAGCTTGGTATTGTGACTATATAGAACTAGCAGAATTAAAAGATATAGCAACCAATATTAAATACGTTTATGATTATAGAATTGAAAATGATAAAGCTATATTTAAGATAACACTTACTAATATTTATAAAGAGTTTTACGTTTATGATGTAAAAAATGACAAATATTATTATCCTGATTCTAACAAAGATATAAGTGAAATCACAATAGATGGATATCAAAGTGGTATATCTTACAATTTTATTGTTTATACAACACGTGCAAAATGTGAAGAAAAGGTTATCTATTCTTTTTACGTTACTTTACCAACTTATAATAAATATTACAATGATTTATTGTGTAAAGATTATCAAGATTATAAATTATGTCAAAAATGGGCTAATTTAGGAAATCTATCTTACGATGATTTTAAAAAACAAATGAATGAATATATTGAATCTCTTAAACCAAAAGAAGAACCAAAAGAAGAAGAAGGAAAAGTTTTATATTGGCTATTAGAATTTTACCTAAAATACTATATGTATATTTTACCAGCCATTATAATTAGTGCATTAATAGCTATTTATTCATTGAATAAAAAAGATAGAGTGGGTTTTTAAAGGAAGTGAATTGATGAAACATGTGAAAAATAATTTAAAAAAGTATGGCATTTTTTATCTTCTTTGCTTACTTTTTGCTGTGTTATGTGTAAGTTTATATATTGATAATGTAGAAGCAGCACCAGTTAGAATCGATATTGGTGCAACAGGAGATTCGCTAGAATGCGTTACATTAACTACATCTAGGCAACCAAATATTCCATCTGAAATGAGTTTAGGAGGACAATTAGCATTTTGTATTCAAAGAACAGTTTATACAACAGCTGGAACAAAATATAGATTGTCACGTATTGAAACAAATAGTGTTTATGTCAAAGCTTTCAATTTTTATAAAAAATATGGTAATAATAATAATCTCGATAGATATTATTATGCTATTGCACAAACCAAAGTTTGGGGAATGTCAAAAAATAATGCCAGAACTTTAATTGCTAATTATTTAAGGGGATTAGGATATAACGAAAATGAAATAATGAAAGGTTTCGAATATGATTGGGCTAACTTTGATAAAATGAGTGGTTCGGGTGTAATTTATGTTTGGGAATCAATAGTAACTCCTGGAAATAAACAACAAATGATAACTATGACAAAACCTTCAACTACAACTTGTGAAATAGATGAATCAGATCTTGTTTGTTATACAAAGAATGGTAAGTACTATGGTGTAGATGGTAAAGAAGTTACAAAAGAAGAATATGAAGAACAATGTGATAATGGCTTTGAACCGGAAGATCCTAATAAAACTTGTCCTAATCCTACAGGAGTAGGAGCTGGAGATTGTAGTAATGGACGTTATATTGATCCAACTTTTGATGAATTAAAACAATGTGATACTAATAAAGATCAATATAAATCAGATATACAAATATCAGAAACATATTGTAAAGCATATTGCATTGAAGAAGTGAATACTTTATTTCCTGGAGATGGATATACTTTTCAAGCTGGTCAATATTTTACAATAGGAAGTAGTCCAGCTGGTAATTCATGGGGACCTATCAGTTTTACTGGTGTTCGTACATGTAAATCTTTCTTAGACAACGGATATACTGAAGGTGTTAATACAAAACAATTTATACAAGATTATAATTCAACAGTATTAAGTGAAATAACTGCATATAATAATGCCAAAAATGAAGAAAGAAAACAAGAAGCAATAAATCAATCAATAGCAAGTAGTTATTCAAATAATTGTGATACTGAAAATGATTGGATTTGGGTTTCTGATATTCCAGGTGGATATGTTTGTAGTGCAGGATTATCTGATGGTTCTGGTGGCTGTTGGAATGAATCATGGACAGTAATGATTGGATGGGCTACATGGCAACAAGGAAGTTGTCCTTCTGGATCTCAACCAAGAAATGGTGGTTGCTATAGATATGAATTAAAAATGGATACTTGGTATCCATCAAAATCTTATGTTACATACAATAATAATGGTGGACAAGGTAGTGGTAGAGTTGGTGGTCACTGCAATTATATCGAAAGTGCTAGCCCTAACTGGGGAGCTTATGAGAGTGCTAAATCTAAACGTTTAAGCTTAGAAAATGTTATTCAAAAATGTAATAGTTTTAATTTTGAATATAATTTATTGCCAGATGTTTATGTTGATTATACAGAAGATGAAGGATATCAATTTCCTAATCAAAAGTTAACAAGCTATGAGCAAACTGTTTCAAATACTATTAATGGCGGAGCCCAAGCCAATGTTAATGGTTGGGGAAGTAACACAGCTCCTGCATATTGTCAAGGAAGCAATTGCCAATTAGTTCATTATGAATGTTCTGGTGAAAAATGTACATATAGTGGTAATAAATCAAACGGTATATATGTTGCTGGAGTAAATGTTAAAGAAAAAACTTCAATAACTCATACATATGTTGATTATAGTTTAGATACTGAATATCGTTATGCATCAAAAATAGATGGTAGTGTAAAAAAAGCAATTTCTAATGGACAAGAAGGGTTATTTATAGATTTAGGAGATACTGTTGTGCCAATTAGTTATACTCTTGTTCCAAAAAAATATAATATTTATTTATCATATCAAAATATAGGACATAACGGACGCTTTAATGATTTATTAAACACAGGTGATGGTGCCAAATATAATTGTCCAATAAATATTAAAAATGATATCTTATGTAAAGATTGTGATGATGGAACCGATCCTTCTGGTATTGATGTCATTTATAGACCTATTGAATTAGGTGAACAAGATATTGCATTTCCAGGAATAGATGGTGAAGGAAGATCACCAGGTGCTAATTGGGTTGGAACTTTAGATAATGGTCAAAGTTTAGTGGATGCATATATCACTCATAATAGAGGTGTCAGTGATTATGAAGTGTACGATATGGAACCATTATATACTATTACTATGACTCCTACTTTAATAAAACAAATTAGAGAATATAATAAAAAAATAGGAGATTATTCAGATTTCAATTTAGAATGTAACGATGGTAGACAATGCTATAGTGAATTTATTCATGAAAGTGAATTTGCATCTGAAATAGGTGGTTTATGTGGAGATTCACAACGAGGTCAATTTGATAGTTGTCGAACTTACGGAGGTGCAAATTAATGAAAGAATCGTTTTGGGGCGTGTTTATTGTTGGTTTAGGAGTGACAGCAATATCATTTATATACATATTTCAAAATCTTACTAATACAGATGAACACAATTATAACTTATTAAAAGAAACTACTGAAGCTGCAATGATTGATGCTTTTGATTTGGCTAGTTATAGAGAAAATGGTGTTATTAGGATCGATCGTGAAAAATTTGTTGAAAATTTCTATCGCCGTTTTGCTGAAAATGCCAATTTAGCTAGGACATATTATATTGCTATATATGATGTTAATGAGGAACCACCAAAAGTAAGTATTGAAATATCTAGTACTGAAAAATCAAGTATAACTAATGAAGTTATAGAATTTGATATAGTAAATCGTTTAGATGCTATATTAGAAATACCATATTAGAAAGGATAAAAAGATATGAATATAGTAACAAGTTTAACAAGATTTTTTAAAAATAAAAATACAGTAACTATTTTAGGAGTAATTGCTGTAATTGCAATTTTATATATAGGTTATAATCAACAAATTAAAAGTCAAACTAGTCCAGTTAGTGTTCCAGTGGCAAAGGAAACTATTCAACCAGGAACATTAATTACTAGTGATATGGTAACCTATGTTAGTATTCCTAAAATGGGAGTTAGTGATAATGTAATTAGAGCTTCAGCTTCTATTGTAGGTAAATATTCTAATTTTAATACCGTAATACCTGCTGGTTCTATGTTTTATAGTGATGTAATTGTAGATAAAGAAGATTTACCAAATTCATCTTTTACACAAGTTAAAGAAGGAGATGTTGTTTACAATTTAAGCGTAACAACAGCTAGTACTTATGGAAATTCAATGTTTCCAGGTGACTATATTGATCTATATATGAAAGCTGAAGATGAAGGTGGCCAAATTATGGTTGGCAAACTTATTGAAAATGTTGAAATTTTAGCTGTAAAAGATTCTACAGGTAAAAATGTTTTTGAAGATTCTAGTCAAGAAAGAACACCTGCTTATTTAATTTTTGGGGTATCTCCAGAGATAAATATATTATTACGTAAAACTGAATATATGAAAGAATATGGAGTTGTAATTATTCCAGTTCCACATGGTGGAGAAGTACCAACAACAGGTGAAACACAAGTTAGCTCAGTATATTTGAAAGAATTTATTAATTCAAAAACTGTAAATATTCCTGATGAAGATAATACAAATGTTGAAGATAACAATCAAAATCAAGAAGGAGAATAATTATGAATGATAATTTATTCTCACAAATGGATTTTGGCTATTTTAAAGAATATTTAGATAATGATGATGTTACCGATATTTCTTATAGTAACAATGGCCAAATCCATTTAAAAACTTTATCTCAAGGTATAATTAGAGTTGAAAACCCTAATATAACAAATGCTGTTGTTGAAAAATTAGCGTTTCAATGTGCTAATGCCATGGGAAAATCGTTTAATATGGCTTATCCTTTTCTAGATGCTGAAAGTGCTGAATTGCGTATGAATTTCGTACATGATTCCATTGCTAGAAATGGGATAGCACTTGTTATACGTAAAACTCCTGCTAAGATACGTTTAGAAAAAGATAAAATTATTGCTGATAAATATATAACAGTTGAAATACATGATTTTTTAGTAAAATGTATTGAAGGACATTGTAATATCATTGCATGTGGAGAAACAGGTTCTGGGAAAACTGAGTTTATAAAATATTTAGGTTCTAAAATAAAAGAAAATGAAAAAATCATTACAGTAGAAGATACACTAGAACTTCACTTAGATAAGATTTTTCCACATCGTGATATTGTAGCAATGAAAACTAATAATATCGCTAGTTATAGTGATGTATTGGTTACTTGTATGCGTCAAAATCCTAAGTGGATATTACTTTCCGAAGTTCGTAGTGCTGAAGCAGTTATGGCAGTTCGTAACTCTATTTCTTCAGGACATTATATTTTATCTACTATTCATGCTGATAAGGCTAGTAGTATTCCTAACCGTATGTATAGTTTGCTTGAAACAAATCAAGACATTGATCAATTCTTAAAATCAATATATCGTTATATTCAATTGGGTGTGTATATACGTGGATATCAAAGTAAAGAAACACATAAATTTGTTCGTGAAATAGCTGAAGTTACAGAATTTTATGTTACTGAAGATAACGAAGCAAAGTACAATGTTTTATATAAAAAAGACTTGTTTGGTAATGTTGTAAACAATGATCCTAGTAAATATTTAATAGAATATTTAGCCGCTCAAGGTGTACAATTGCCACCAGAAATGGTTCATAGAGTTAATAATAAAAAAGAAGAAAATGTTGGAATTAGTGCTAATACAACAATTGAAAAGCCAACTGTTAAAAAGGTTACTCCTGTAGGACCAGCCGTTCAACCAACAAGTGTAGTTGGACGACCAACTGTAGCAATTTCTAATAGTTCTATAACTCAAACAGTTTAAAGGAGGTGTAATATGGAATTACTAATGTTTTTATCTATTGCATTTATCATTATATTTGTAGTAGTTTATCGTTTAAACAATGGGCAAAATGTTTATAAATACATAATTGATTCTGGAACAGGAATCTATAATAAATATGCACCATATTCTTTTAAATCTGTACGTGATAAAGTAAAGGAATTAGGGCAAGAATATACTACTAGACAATACGTAATTCAAATTATGACTTTTGCAGTAGGAGCAGCGGTTATATCATATTTATATTTTTATAGCATTATTATTTCTGTCATTTATTCTCTTTTAGCTGTATCAATAATTCCATATTTAACATATTTACGTTGTAAGCGTGTATATAGTGAGTATTTATTTGAACAAGTACAAGTATATACAACTAACGTAATTATGGAATTTGCTACTACGCAAAGTTTTGTTAAAGCCCTAGAAGGTGTATATGAATCAGGAGTATTAGAAGATCCTGTTAAAACTGATGTTAAAGAAATGATAGATATGGCTTATGCCAATGGAACAATTAATCAATCATTAGAATATATGAATGCCAAATATGATTACTACATTGTAAGAAATATGCATCAATTATTTTTGCAAATAACTAATGAAGGTTCAAAGGATAGTGGTGAAGCTCTTGAAAATATGTCTTTAGATATAGATATGCTTGTAGAAAACGTTTATCGTGATAGACTTGATCGTGCATCTTTCCATAAAAAGTTTTTACAATTTGGTATCGTTTTATATTTAATGGTAATGTTAGTTCAATTCTTATTGGGTGTTGAAACATATATTCAATTATTAGATAATCCATTAGTACAAGTTTTATTACATGGTATTGTCCTTATTAATACATATTTCTTAATGAGTGGGGAAAAATATTATAATGAGAATGTAGGTGCTGAATAATATGATGTTTATTATTATTACTGCTATTGTTTTATTTGTTATGTTTTATAATAAAATGATAGATCAAAATAAATTTATTCAAGAAACAGAACCATATTTTCGCTTTTTAATGGAAGATGATTATGAATTTTTATTACACATTAAATATGGAGAAGATGTTGATGTAAATAAAATGTTTGGTATTAGAGTAAGAAATGGTATTTTAATTATTGTAGTTATTTTATTTTATTTCTTATCAAAATTAAACTTTGTTAGCATATTATTTTCTTTTTTACTAGGATTTATAGTATTTAAAATGCCATATTCTAGTTTAAATAGATATTATAAAAATAATTTACACAATATTAATTTGATGTTGCCATACTATTTAAAAAGTTTGGAAATTTTAATTCAACATTATACAGTTCCAGTTGCGTTATCACGTTCAATTGAAACAGCTCCTGATATGTTTAAACCAGGATTAAGAAGATTAGTCGAAAAAATAGAAGCTGGAGATTCCAGTGTAGATCCTTATATGGATTTTGCTAAAGAATATCCAGTTCGTGATTCAATGCGTATGATGCGTCTTTTATATCGTTTAGGTTTAGGGAGTCAAGAAAACAAACAAGAACAATTAATGATGTTTTCTAAGACTGTTTCTACACTTCAAAATAAAAGTCGTGAACAAAAATATAAAGAACGTCTAGAAAAAATGGAACAAAAAACCATGATGATGCTTATGTGCACAGGTGGAGGAATATTATTTCTAATGCTATTATCTATGATGATGATGATGAATTTATAATTGTTGATAAACTAATAAAAAGGTGTTATAATTAAGAAAAGTAAGGTGGGTGAGATAATGAAAGAAGCTGCTGGTGAAGCAAACTTAACTGTAATGGCTATTATTTTAATCGCCGTAATTGCTGCTGTTGTAACTCCAATTATTAACAGTGCAATGGAAAGTACTAAGAAGAAATCTTGTTGTATGACAAATGGTGGTGTTTGGGAAAATAATGCCTGCGTTGGAGCATCTGATGAATGCTAATTTGTCTATAATTTTAGGGAGATGGTTATGATGAAAGAAAAAAAGAGTATTGGTGAAAAAATTTTTACATACTTTTTGATTGCTGTAATCGTAACCATCTTACTTTTTTTAACTTTATATATCTTTCAAAGACTTTGTTTACATGAATGTTGCAAGGATGCTGGTGGAAGAAGAATGGAAAATAATATTTGCGTAGATGTTAATGGTTTTGCTGTTAATCAAGATACATCATGCACAAGTAAATGTAAGTTTTGGAGGTGGTAACTTATGAATCAAAGCGTTGGAAGCATTGCTTTATATAACATTGTTTTAATATTTATAGTTATTGTCTTTGCTTTTTTAGCAGCTACTGTAAGTTATTCCAAAGCCTTTCGTGTCAATAGTAGAATTATATTTGCTATTGAGAAATATGAAGGATATAATGATTTAGCAGCATCTGAAATAGAAGATGTATTAAAAACACTTGGTTATACATATGATAAAAATTTTGTGTGTCCAAATAGAGACGATGCTGAAGCAGTCGAAAGATTAAGTAATAATTATGCATATTGTATATATTATTACAAAGAAGATGCTAGACATTATACATATGGTGTTTTAACTTATTTATACATTGATTTACCATTTGTAAAAGATATAATTAAAGTACCTGTATATACAAAAACAGAAAGAATTTTTAGATTTAATATATAAAATTTAAAAGTTTTTTAATAGGTAGGAGGAAATATGAAGGAATCAATCGCAAACAGTTATGTTTTTATGATTATCATTACATTTATTATAATAATTATGTTAGTATTTTTAAGTTCTCTTGCTTATTCAAAAGCTTTTAAAGTTAAGAATAAAATTGTTGATTTGATTGAAAAATATGATGATGGTTATTCAGAAGAAAACAGAGCCGTATTAGATCAAAAAATAGAAGAAATGTTGAAAGATATTGGATATCGTGTTAGTAATAATCACACATGTCCTACAAGAACAACGAAGTCTGGAAATGTTTTGACAGCTATTAATAATCAAAAAAACTATAGATATTGTATTTATGAAGAACCACAAGGAAGAGGTAATCAATATTATGTGGTAGCCTATATGTATTTGGATATACCAATAATTGATTCAAAATTAGAAATTCCTTTAACGGGACAAACCAAAGTTTTTTATCATACTATAGATAATCATCATAAGTGTAATACAGATGCAGATTGTGGTAATGACAAATGTGTCAATAATAAATGTATGTAAAAAGGAAGGAAGATAAAAATGAATGTTATAATTGCTAATCGTTATAGTGCAATGCTACAATCATTAGAAATAGAAGTTATTAAAAGACTAGATGGAGAATTTACTGTTGATGAAATTATTAATCAATTTCAAAATTTCTTTTATCAAAGAATGATTTTAGATATTACAGCTATAAAAAATTATAAAGATATAAAAACGTTACAAAAATTATCAATTTCTTTAGACATGGATAAAGTAATTCTTTTACTTGATGATTCTCCTGATAGTTCATCTAGTGATTATTTATCAAAATTAATTTCCATGGGAATTTATAATTTTACAAAAAATGTAGAAGGAATAGTTTATTTATATAATAACCCTAATAGTTATCGTGACGTAGCACAATATCATCAACTTGATAATATTCATGAAGTTGTTGTAGAAAAATTTGGACCAAATTCAGGAACTAAAATAATAGGAATTAAAAATGTTAATCAAAGTGCAGGAGCAACAACATTTACTTATATGATGAAAAAACAATTGAGTAAAAATTATAGTGTTGTGGCAATCGAAGTTGATAAACGTGATTTTGCATATTTTAGAGATAAAAATATGGTTTCTACCGTTACACAAGATTTAGGTAATACACTTGCAAAATATAATGGTAATGATGTTATATTAGTAGATATGAATAATAGTTCTGTAGCTGAAGGAATGTGTCAAGACACTCTTTACTTATTAGAACCTTCAACTATTAAATTAAATAAATTAATGTTGAGTAATAGAAAGATTTTTAACGAATTAAAGGGAAAACATTTAATTTTAAATCAAAGCCTTTTAACTCCAAAAGATGTATTAGACTTTGAATATGAAGCAAAAACTAAAGTGTTTTATAATATGCCACCACTTGATGAAAGAGAAAAAGATATAAATGCAATGGATCCATTCTTAATGAAAATGGGTTTTGAACGTCAAGCAGATGGCGAAAATGAAAAAAAGAAGAAACTTTTAGGCTTATTTAACATATAAAAAGTTGACAAACAACTATGAATAAAGTACAATTATATTAACAAAGAGGAGGTAAAATATGTTTGTTTTAGACGCAACTGTTTCATGTGGAGGAATTGAAGGAATACCAGCGATGCTACCTAATTTAGTTAGTTTAGCATATAATATAATTAAAATTTTTGTACCAATCGCATTAATTTTATACGGAATGATGGATTTAGGAAAAGCTGTAATGCAACAAAAAGAAGATGATATTAAAAAAGGACAAAAAACTTTTATTACACGTGCTATCGCAGCTGTTATTGTATTCTTAATTTTCTCAATCGTTCAATTAGTATTTGGATTATTAGGATCAGCAGGTGGCGACACAGCAAGTCCAATGGAATGTGTTGATTGCTTTTTAAATAACAATTGCTAATTAAACATAATCTTAAAATATAGAATAATTTACTTTATTCTATATTTTTTTTATGCTATAATTATATTAGTTTATTGTATATCAAGGGAGAACTATGTATGTTAAAAAAGAAAAATTTATCAAAAATATTTCTAATATTATTATTATTTATAATAGGGACTGCAAATGTTAAGGCTATTCCCGATAAATACACACCAATTAACTCTGCTTCAAAATTATGTGACGAAGATTTTGGAGTAACTAAAATTGGTGGAATGACATTAGAACAAATTCAAACAGAACTAAAAAAAATTAATGATGAATTTAGAGTTTGTCAAAATAGCAGTATGGCTAGTAATATGGGAACTTGTGAATCAAATAGATTTACAAAATATCAAAATTTATATAAAAGTTGTCCAGTGGAGAATTCTAATGTTTCTGATATGTGCCGTGACTGCATAGGTATTGATATGACATCACCTAGTACAAGTATAACTTTAAAACAAAAATGTTCTCAAGAACCTTGTAAATCTTGGATTCTTAATTATTGTAATGCCACAGGGCAAGCTAGTAGTGTAGAAGATTGCAAAACAAGATGTGAATGTAGAACTACTGAAGAACTTAGAGAGTCTTGTAAAAAACAATATGAAATTGAATGGACTGAAAAAGATGAAGATTCTCAAGATAATAATCAAGATACTAATCAAGGTAACGAACAAGGTGGAAGTAATATTGGAGATTTAGATTTTAGTGAAAAAAATGGTTGCGATGCTTTAGGGGGATTAGCTGAAATAATCAAAGATATATACAAAATGATAAGAATATTTTTAAGTGTTTTATTATTTATTGTAACTATGATGGATTATGCTAAAGTAGTAATTGATAATAGTGATTTTAAAAGTTTCAAAAAAGCAAATAAAAATTTTGCTGTTAGAATAGGAATTATAATAGTTTTATATTTATTACCAGAATTAATCAATTTCTTATTAAATGCTATTGGATTAGGAGAATATTTCTGTTGGTAATATAGAAAAAAGGAGAAAAATATGGGATGGATAGAAGATGCATTTAGATGGATTATGTTTTGTCTGGACAAAATAGTATACAGCGTAATTGGAATGCTGTATGAATTGTTTATGACAATTTCTAATATTGCAGTAATTGGTCAAGATACAATTAGTGAATTTACACAAAGAATTTATATTCTAATTGGTATTTTTATGATTTTTAAAATAACAATTTCTATGATATCATGGTATGCTAATCCTGATAGTATTAGTGATAGTAAATCAGGTTCTGGCGCGCTTATAAAAAGAATTGTTATTTCCCTTGTATGTCTAGCAATAGTACCTTGGATATTTACATTTGCATATAGGATTCAATATGTTATTTTGCATGAAAATATCATAGGTAATTTAGTCTTAGCAGGTATGACTACAACTGATCCCAATGAAGCTATAAAAAATGGTGGTAACATTATGGCAATAAGAACTTTCCAAGGCTTTTTTTATCCAAATAATTATGTGGCGGGAAGTGATTATGATACTGCTATGAGTTCAACAAGTTGGTCATCAGCTTCAAAATTCATTCATGAAAATATAAACACCAAAGATAATGGAGAATATAGATACCACTATCAAGCTTTTATTTCAACTATTGCTGGTGGATTTGTGGCGTGGATTTTACTAATTTTTTGTATTGATATTGCAATTCGTTCTGTAAAATTAGCTTTTCTACAATTAATTGCTCCTATTCCAGTTCTTTCATATATAGATCAGAAAAAGGGAGATAAAATATTTAATAATTGGGTTAGTGAATGTACAAAAACATATTTGGACGTTTTTGCAAGGCTAATTGCTATATATTTTGGAATTTTTCTTATTAGTGAAGTTTGTGCTAATTTCACTAATGGTGGACTTGGA
Organism: uncultured Bacilli bacterium; assembly: GCA_944358325.1. GTDB lineage: Bacteria > Bacillota_I > Bacilli_A > RF39 > UBA660 > CALVXF01. Next base: position 26,406 of record CALVQV010000001.1, on the reverse strand, counting down.
TTTAATGAATATGGGCCAGATGGCAATATAATTGCAGGTTCTAAATCAGGTGATTTTTTTGCTCAAACATTTATAATAATTGGTATTCTTATGTTTGTTAGTCAGTTACCAAAATTAGTTGGTGATATCTTAGGAATTAAAATGGGTAGTGGATTTACTCTTAATCCTTTAAAGAAAATAGGGTCTTCACCTTTAGCAGCCGCAGCAGTATCAGCAGTTGGAGGTTCAGCGTTGTCATTTGCTGCTAATATCGCTTCAGGTATTGACAAGAAAAAAGGATTCTTAAAAACAGCTGGATCTGCTATAGCAGGTGGTTTTAGTGGAGGATTTCATGCTGCACTTGACGCATCAAGTGGGAAAGGAAATATTATTTCTTCTGTAAATAAGGGGGCGTCTACTAGTAGTGCTAATAGAAACATTAGAGCAAGAGGTATTGGTAGTGGACAAAAAATTATTAATTGGTGGAATGATGTAAGTGGACAAGAATATACTACAACAAAAGCCCATGATATTAAAAATCAATTAAATGATAAAACACAATTAAAGTTAAATTTAGAATTAGAAATGGAATCATTACGCGATGCATTTTCATCTGCTATTGAAAAGTCTATAGATCCACAAATGATGCGTTCTTTATTTAAAAGGGATGAAAAAACGGGAACAAGAAAATTTGATGGAAGCGATATACAGCCTATTATTAATCAGTTATTAGCTTCTTCAGAACTTAAAGATAGAGAAAAAGGAAATAGGTTATTGTCAGAAGTTAATAATTTAGTTTCTATAAATAATGAAATAAATAATATTACTCAACAAGCAAAAGATATTAACAAAGATATTAAACAGTTAGAAGAAGATAAAAAAGCATTGAGTGGTAATAAAAACAAAAAATAAAAAGGATGTGATACTATATGAATAGTTATTTGATTCCAGCAAATAGTAAAAAGTCTATGTTAATTTTTGGACTTTTTACTTTTGTTGATTTAATAATATTTGGTGTTGGAGTAGGGATTAGTTTGTTATTAATGGCGTTTTTGGATTTAAGTAATGTCACAATTGCTGCTTTAGCTTTAACTCCTGGCTTGCTAGCATCTGCTTTAGTTTTTCCTATTCCGAATTATCATAATGTTTTGACGTTTATAAATTCAGCCTATGTTTTTTATACTAATAGGCAAAGATACGTATGGAAGGGTTGGTGCTTCAGTTATGACAAAGACAAAAAGTAAGTATACTAATGATCATTTTGTTCCAGTTAAAAGTATTGTTAATGGGATGATTATTTTAGATAACAATTATTATATTACTGGTGTTAAAATAATGCCTAAAAATATTTTCATCTTAGATCAATTATCGCAAGATAGTGCGATTGTTAATTTACGCAGAGTTTATGATAGTATCGATTATGAGTTTTGGATGATTGCTGCTGATAGACCGGTTGATATAAATGTTTATTTATCAAATCTAGAACTTTTATATAACAATAGTCAAAATCAAATCAAGAAAAAACTTATTAGACAAGATATTAATAAGGCTAATATGTTTATGAATAATAATGTTGTTGATACAGAATTTTATATTTTATTTAAAGATAAAGATATGCAGTTATGTCAAAAAAGAATTCGTAATTTAATTAATAACTTAGCACAAGCTGGATTAACTTCATATCAAACCACAAATGAAGATTTAAGAATTATTATTGATAATTTCTTAAATGGTGGAAAAAGTACGACATTTGGGACGGTGATTGGATAATGGATATTAAGACACAGTTAGCGCCAAAAGGCTTAGAATTTAGGCCTAGAGATTTTATTATTAGCGATAAATATGCAACTATTTTGACAGCAATTTCTTATCCTAAATATATTAGTACTGCTTATTTATCTAATATTACTAGTATACCAGGTGTAAAAATGGTAATTAAACATATACCATTACCATTTAGTACTATCAGTAAAATGATTAATAAGGAAATCGCTGATTTAAAACAAAGATTTCAAGATGAAAATGATAAAACATTACAAGAAAGAATTAGACAAGATTATGAGTCATTAGAACAATTTATTCAAATGCTAGCAAGTACACAAGCTAAGATTTACGATTTTCAATTACATATTATGATAACTGCAGATTCACATGATGAATTAATTGCTAAAAAGGTTCAATTGAAAAATTATATGGAATCAATGGAAATGCAAGCAGTACCATTGATGTTTGAACAAGAAAAAGTATTAAAATCCATTTTACCAATTTTTCCAAAACAAGATATTGAAGATCGTATAGGTACACCTATACCATCTACCACAATTGCAGCTATGTATCCATATATTTTTGATAGTATTAAAGATCCGGGATTAAGTACTTTATTAGGTACTGATTTCTCTGGAGGTGTTATATTATTTAATCAATTCTTATATCAAATAAAAAAAGAACACAATCGTAATAACGCTAATATGATTATTTTAGGTACTTCTGGTAGTGGTAAATCTACAGCAGCAAAATTACTTTTAAGAAGTCATTTTAGAAACAATTATAAGATAGTTGTTATTGACCCTGAAGGTGAATTAGAAGAAATGACTAAATTCTTTGGAGGAGATTTCATTGATTTAGGTAAGGGTGGAGAATTTGGTATGATTAATCCACTTGAAGTGATTCTAGATGCCGATGAAGATGAATTAAAAGAAGGATTAGGTTATACTATTCTTACTAGAACTCTTCAAACATTAAAAGCATTTTTGAAATATTATGATCCAAGTGTGGAAGAAGATGTTATTACAATGTTTAGTGAAGTTGTTCAAGATACATATAAAAGATTTGGTATTGGCTTTGATACTGATTTTAGCAAATTTACGTCTAAAGATTATCCAACATTTAAAGATGTGTACGCAACTATTAAAGGACGTATTTTAGCAATGCCAGAAGCATCTCATGAAAAAGCTATATTAGAAAAATTGGAATTAAAAATTAGACCAATTGTTAAAGAATTAAAATATTACTTTGATGGTCATACAACTATTACACCAAAAAGCGAATTTATTGTTTTCAACATTCGTGAATTAATGAATAGTGATGTTAATATTAAAAATGCTTTATTCTTTAATATTTTAAAATATGCTTGGGGTATGACATTAGACAGAAATATTAATACTATTTTAATGGTTGATGAAGCTCATGTTTTAATCAGTGGTAACAATACACTAGGAGCAGATTTCTTGGCACAAATTCAAAGACGTTCAAGAAAATATAATACAGGAACAATTATTATTACACAACAACCTAGTGATTTTAGTGATCCTGCTGTTATAACTCAAGGTAAAGCAATATTTGATAATGCTTCATATTATCTTATAATGGGGTTGAAAAAACAAGCAGTAGAAGATTTAGCGTTATTAATAGATTTGAACGATAATGAAAAAGAAAGTATAAAAAGATATCAACAAGGTAATGCCTTGTTTGTATGTGGAAGTCGTCGTATGCAAATTAATGTTATTGCGACAGATGAAGAATTAGATTCCATGGGACGAGGTGGAGGATTATAAAATAAGGTGGTGATCATTTTTGAAAGATGATAATTTTATAAGTAATATGATAAAATCAAAGATGAAAAAAATGATTATCCCTATTATAATTTCAGTTCTACCAATATTTGGTCTCATAATTATGCTGATTATGTTATGCATTTTTGTCTATTCCCCTTTTGCAGCTGTTGGAGAATTTTTTGATGACATAGGACAAGCAACTAAAGAATTTACAAAAGAATTAGGAGAGTTTATTACTTTTAATGGGTGGTCAGATGATGATAAAGGATACTACACACATTTACAAGAACAAGCTGATAGATATGCTGATGTAGATGGCGTTGGTTCTTTAGATATTCCTCTAGCAAACGCAACAATACATTATGGAAGTTTATTAGATTCTAATGCATTTACTGAAATTGAAGAAGAAACAGAGACTAAAGATGATTATCAACCCGAACCTATAGTTGAAACAAATGATACAAGATATTTTTATAGATGGGCTAATAATGAGCTTGGGAGTTTCAATAGTTATGTTAGACCTGGTTTATTAGGAAATATGGTTAATAGGCAATTGGTTACAGAATGCAAAGAAGGAAGTTGGCTTGATGCATTAGGAGAAGCAATTGTTAATTCAATAAAAAGTGTTGGTTATAGCTTAGATCAAAATATTGGTGATAGTGTAGTTAGTTTAAATATAGCTAACGGGCTTTATAATATGTATGTATATGATAATTTAGGATATGATTCTTTTGATGTATGGTACAATAAAACAATTGCTAGTACATATACTACAATTGAATCTTTCGAAAAATTATTTGATTTTTCATATGCAAATTTAGATCTTGAATGTGGTGAAGGATATTATAATTCCACAAAACTTAGATATGTTATCGATTATAAAAAATATAATACATATTTAACTGAATATTTTGTACCAACTTATTATATGGAATGTAGAGATTGCAAGTGGCAATATATGACACGTGGAAGTGAAGAATATAATAAAAAAGTACAAGATATAATTGATGAAATATATTTATTACGTGAATTTTATACTGATCAAACTATTGAAAGTGTTGCTGGATTAGGAACGATTACAGTTAATATTGATGGATTTACGCCACGAGATAGACCGCCGGAACAAGCAAATCCATCTGATGATAGTTTTTGGTGGAGTGGCTCTGGAACTGCATCAAGTTTATGGGGACAATGTACTTGGTATGTTAAAGGCCGTGTAAATGAAATAATGGCATCTATGGGAAGTGGCATTAGAATTGATGGGTTTCCTGATGCTAAAAATTGGATTACTGATCCACGTATTGTAGGTGGTATGATGTTTTCTACTTCTACAGACATTAATTCACCTAAGATAGGTGCAGTTATCGTTTGGGGTGGAAGTGGTAGTAATTCTTTTGGACACGTAGCTGTTATAGAAAATATATATGAAGAAAATGGTGTAACACATGTTGTTTTTTCTCACGCTAATACCAGTATGTCTGGAGCAGTTAGTATTCCTGGAGCTACAAGTCCTCCTGCAAAGGGGACATGGGCTTTAGAAGACGCAACGCTTTCTTCGATTCAAAATAGAAATGGCATGAATTTTTTAGGATATATTTATACAATTGATTATTAAAGGATTGATTATATGAAAAAGATAAAAATATTAATATGTATATTTTTCATATGTTTATTAACTGGTTGTTCTGCTGATGTAACATTAGATATTTCACCAAGTTATATGACGGAAAAAATTGTATTAGAAGTTTCTAAATCGAATATATTTGATAATAGTTTTAAGGAACAAATAGAAGATAATAAAAAATTTTTAGAGACATATGGTTATAGTTATAAATTTTCTTCAACTTTATTCACTTCTAAAGTTACATTAACAAGGCGCGTGAATATAAATCACAAGCAAATTAATTTTTTTCCTGAAGAATATGCTGATGTTTTATATACAGGATTAGATAACAATTATGTTTTATTTTCTGTTGAAAATATTAATATATTTGATAAATATGATAATTTAGAAAAAATTAGTATAAGTATAAAAACAAAATACAAAGTTACTAACCACAATGCTGATGAAGTAAAAAATGGAGAATATATATGGGAATTAACTCCAGAAAAAAAAGGTAATATTAATTTAGTTATTATTAATGATATTGATGAAAATAATATAGAAAAAAGTAATAATAATCAAATTCTAATTTTTGTATTAATATCTTTGATTATTGTTGGGATAGTATCATTAATTTTATCTATAATTAAAAATTCTTCTAATATAAAAAATAAAATTTAAAAACTACAAATCATTGTAGTTTTTTTAATTTTGTTATATAATTATATCTAGAATATTTACTATATGGAGGGTACTATGAAATTGAAGTTTAGAGCAGAGCCAAAAGATATAATTATTTTTATCATTTTTTGTGTAATATTATTGTATGTTGTAGCAATTGTTGAATTAAATATTATTACTTTTGCTGGAACTAGTAGTTTTCATGGTTTAAATCCATTACCTGCATTTAGTGCTGAAATGTTTGCGCCTACAATGGTCTTTTTTCTAGCTGCTTTAATTGGTATTATTGCTAGTGTTTCTAATTATTTTTGGGAAAGAGAAAAAGGATTTGGATTATCTACTTCTAAAAAAGATAAAGGTGGATATTCTAGATGGGCTAAAGACAGAGAAATGCAAAAAGAATTAAAAAGAATTGATCCATCTTCTATGGATATACAGGCAGCTGGAGTGCCTCTAATCAATAATAAAAGTGGTGTATGGGTTGATGATGGCGAATATCACAGTTTAATTATTGGGGCTACAGGTTCTGGTAAAACAGAAATGGTTGTTCAACCTTTAGTTAGTGTTCTTGCTCGTAAAGGCGAATCAATGATTATTACCGATCCAAAAGGAGAAATTTACGAAAGAAATGGTGAATTGCTAAAAGAAAAAGGATATAACATTGTTGTATTAAACTTTCGTAATCCACAAAATGGTAATGCTTGGAATCCGTTAGAAGCGCCATATTATTATTATAAAAATGGCAATCAAGATAAAGCAATCGAATTATTAGAAGATTTAGGAACAAATATCGTTCATGAAGAACATGCTGATGATCCATTCTGGCAAAATACAGGTGGAGATTTCTTTACTGGTTTAGCTCTTGCTTTATTTGAAGATGCTAAAAAAGAAGAAATCAATATTAATAGTATTAATGTCATGGCTATGGCAGCAGATGATAAATTTGCTGGAACAAAATTATTAAATGCTTACTTTAATTTCAAAGATCGTGCTAGTAGTTCATATGTTAACGTTAACTCAACTATTAATGCTCCTACAGAAACTAAAGGAAGTATTTTATCAGTATTTAGAACAAAAATTAAAATTTTTGCATCACGTGATAACTTAAGTGAAATGTTAAGTTATAGTGATTTTGATATGCGTGATATTGGTAAAAAGAAAACAGCTGTATTTATTATCTTACAAGATGAAAAGAAAACATATCATGCATTAGGTACTATTTTTCTAAAACAATGCTATGAAACATTGATTGATGTGGCTCAAGAAAATGGTGGTAAATTAAAATATCGTACTAACTTTATCCTAGACGAATTTGCCAATATGCCACCATTAAAAGATATCAGTACAATGATTACAGCTGCTCGTTCTCGTCAAATAAGATTAAACTTCATTATTCAAAACTTTGCACAATTAGAAGATGTATATGGTAAACAAACTGCTGAAACAATTAAAGGTAACTGTGGTAATATAATTTACTTAATTAGTAGTGAATTAGCAGCCTTAGAAGAAATAAGCAAATTATGTGGTGAAAAAGAATCTAAGAAAGATGAAAAGACTGCTTCAACACCACTTGTTACAGTTAGTGATTTACAACGTTTGCCAAAATGGACACAAATCATTATTCGTTCAAGAATGATGCCATTTAAAACTAAAGCTATTCCTTATTTCCAAATGGATAAAGAAGGTAAATGGGGTAAGCATTATCCAAAATGTGTTTTACCACTTAGAGAAAAGAAAACTTTACAAATATTTGATATTAAAGGATTTACAGAAGCTAAACATAAGGCTAAAATGGAAGAAATGTTTGGTAGCGGTGGAAGTGGAAACCCACTTATGGATAGTCCAATGGGAACTAATTTATTTGGTCAATCACCAGCACAAACTCAACCATTTCCAAAGCAACAAGTTAATTCTGAACCAATTCAAAGAAAACCATTTGATCTTGATGAATTAACTAAACGTATAGATGCTAAATTAGCTGAATTAGAAGAGGAAGAAAGAAAAGAAAAAGAAGCAGCAGAAGCTAAATCAAAAGAAACAAAACAAGAAATTGATAAACCACTTGAAATTAAAGAGGAAGAAATCAAAGTTGATGAACTTGTTGAAAATCTTACTAAAGATACAAAAGAAGAAGCTAAAAAGGTTAATATTCCAGAGACATCAATTATTGATGATGAACCCGAATTTACTTATGATGTAGATAAGGTTGAAAAACCAAAAATAGAAGAAAAGAAAGTAGATAGAAAAGAAGTAAAAGTAGCGGTAGCAGAACCAACAGAAACTGGAAAAGTAGTTGTTAAAGAAGAAGAAATTACTTCCAATCCAGAAGAACAATATGATGAAAATTTTGTTACTGATGATCAATTCTTTGACGATTTCTTCAGTGAAGATGAATAAAACAAAAACCACTTTATTACATACAATGTAATAGGTGGTTTTTATATGTTATTTAATATTAAAATTGCTGATTTTTTAAAAATACAGAATGACGTAAATATAATAGACATTAGAATAATAGAAAATTTTAATAGAAGTCATATACCTAATGCTAAAAATATTCCTATGGATAATTTACTTGCTAATCCTCACAAATATTTAGATTTTCATAAGACATATTATATATATTGTCAAAGAGGATTAGTTAGTCCAAGAGTTTGTAATACCTTAAGAAATAAAGGATTTAATGTTGTAAATATATTAGGAGGTTATGAAGAATATATTCTAAATAAATAAGAGTTTTTATATAAAAATACTTTATATATTCTTTTATAAATGGTAAAATAATACTAGGAAGTGATATGATGGAACAACAAGCTTATGTTGATGAACATGGAGAAGTAATAAAGCCAAGAGATAATCGCAAAAAACTAATTTTTATTGGTATTGCTTTAGGTATTATAATATTGTTTATTATTATAATAATGATTGCAATTAATATATCTAAAAATAAGAAATGTAATAATGTAGAGAATATATTTAAAGAAGCATCTTTAAAATATGCTACTGATAATAAGACTTTACCTACCATCGTAGATGAAAGTGTAGAAGTTAAAGCAAGTGATTTAATTGCCGCTGGCTATTTAGATGATAAATTTTCATTTGAAGATAGTTCATGTGGTGGTATTGCTAAAATAACTAGAGTAGATGATGACTATGTAGTAACAGTTGATGTTACTAATTGTGGTAGTTGCAGTACTTCTGAAAGATATAGTAAATGGTCAGAATGGACCAATAAGTTACCAAAGAAACAAATAGTAGATGTAGAAGTTACTTATAATTATGTTAAAAAGACAATAAATTATACAGAGTGGACAGAATATTATACTCCAGCTGAGTTAGAAAAAAATCCAATAACAGAATATACTGATAAACGTTTTGCAACTATTAGTAAAGATGCTAAAAATATTGAAATAGTTTCAGAAGATTTAACTTATTATCGTTATCATGATAAAAAGTGGAAATTCTATCGTAATAATAATGCTGATTATTCTGATTTTTCATCAACTCAACCTAATGGATATGCTAATAAAGATACTGCTACTGCTAGAACAACAGAGTGGAGTGATTGGAGTGTAAATGCACCTGAAGAAGCAGATTATCGTAAAATAGAAACAAAAACAGGATATCGTTGGTACTATAAAGATGGAAAAGAAAAAATATATTATAATGGTGGACAATATTTACCAGAAGCACCAGATGATAAATATGTTGAAAAAGATAAAGATGATAAAGCAACAATTTATAGATATCAAGATACAGAATGGCGTTGGTATAATGGTGAAAAAAGAGGATATAGTTCTTTTATGTCTAATGCAACATCAACATACAAATATAAAGATGAAGGTCTAACAAGTTATGGAAATTATTCGAGCTGGTCAACATCTTCTAAAATTGATAGTTCAAATCAAGCATATCGTGAAGAAGAAACAGAAGTTAGAACAAGATATCGATTAAAATACGATTTGTATTCTTATAATTTATTAAGTGAAGCAGTATCTAAAGATAAATTTGAAAGTACTGTAGGTATGACTTTAGAACAAATTAATAATGATGCTTCATATGCATTAGTACCTGTATATCGTTATCGTTACAAAAAGTAAAGTTCAATACTTTACTTTTTTTATGTAAAGCTTTATAATTATATATAGAATAGGTGAGGCTAATGCAAATAATCTTAGATGTTGTAAACACTTTAGTTGAAACCATTCGAACAAGCAATATCTTTATTTCTATTTTTTTAGGTTTAGGTATTATTATTTTAGAATCAATTTTTCCTATTTTACCTTTAGCCCTTTTTATTGCTACTAACGTATTAGTGTTTGGCAATATATTTGGTTTTATTCTCTCTTGGGTAGGAACAATAATGGGCTGTATTTTATCATTTATGGCTTTTCGAAAAGGATTTAGTAAATATTTATATCGTTACATAGATACTAAAGAAATAGGAAAAGAAGTTATGAATAGTATAAGCAATATTAATTTTTCTGGATTAGTGTTGGTAACAGCTATGCCTTTTACACCCGCATTCTTAGTTAATATTGTTTGTGGATTATCTAAGATGTCTTTTAAAAAATATTTATTTGCTATGTTATTAGCAAAAATTTCCATAGTTTATTTTTGGGGCTATGTTGGCACAACATTTGTAGAGAGTCTTGAAAATCCTATTGCTTTATTTAAATTAGGAATTATTTTAATAATTACTTATATTATATCGCATATTGTTTGCAAAAAATTCAATATAAACTAGGAGGTATTTATGGATTACATTATAATTGGACTTTTAGTGTTAATACTAATACTAGTTGTTATTTCATTATATAAAAACATTAATGAATCAAATATTACTGAACGTTTAGGTAAACTAGAAACAACAGTAGTTAAAGAAATAGGAAACTTTAAAAGTGAATTTGCGAAAGATTTGAATGGTGACTTTAATAATTTAAATGAAAAGATAGAACAACGTTTACGTTTAATTAATGATCGTGTTAATGAACGTTTAGATGAAAATTTTGAAAAAACAAATAAAACATTTACTAATGTTTTAGAACGTTTAAGTAAAATTGATGAAGCTCAAAAGAAAATTGATGGTTTATCAACAGAAATTATTAGTTTACAAAATGTTTTAACAGATAAAAAAAGTCGAGGTATTTTTGGAGAAGTTAATTTAAGACATATTATGAGTAGTGTCTTTGGTGAAAAAAATGATGATATTTATCGTTTACAATATACTTTTCCTAACGGTACTATAGCTGACTGTGTTTTATTTACACCAGAGCCTTTAGGAACAATTGCTATTGATTCTAAGTTTCCTTTAGAAAATTATCAAAATATGGTTGATAAGACAAAAGATGAAACTACTAGAAATTTAGCTCTAAAAGGATTTAAAGCTGATATGAAAAAACACATTGATGCGATAAGTAGTAAATATATTATTCCTGGTGTTACAACCGATCAAGCAATATTATTTTTGCCTGCTGAAGCTATATTTGCTGAATTAAATGCTTATCATACAGATATTATTGAATATGCTTACAAAAAAAGAGTCTGGATTACTAGTCCAACTACTTTAATAAGTACTTTAACAACAATTGAAGTAATTATTAAAAATTTAGAAAGAGATAAATATGCAACCATCATTCATCAACAATTAAAATTACTTGATGAAGAATTTAGAAGATATAAAGAAAGATGGGACAAGTTATCAAGAAGTATTGATACTGTAAGTAGAGATGTTAAAGAATTACACACAACTGGTGAAAAAATTACTAAAAGATTTAATTCTATTAATCAAGTTGAAGTTAAAAAATTAGAAGGAGGAGATAATAATGACTGAAGAAGAATTAAGAAAATTACAAGAACAAAGGGATGCACTTAGAGGAATTGATGATCCAATGAAATTTGCCAATGATCCTGATATGCCTAATCCTCAAGCTGAATTATTAAGGGAATCTAGTGATCCGTACGTTCAAAGTCTATTTGAAGATCAAGTAAAATCAGAAAATTTGGAAATAGCAAAACAAAAAAAGAAAACATTGCAACAACCAAATCATCGTCGTAGCAATAGCGCTTTCACAGACATGTGGTTCTTAGGACTTTTAACTTTATTATTAGAACCATTAATGATTTTCTTAGTATATTTATTTATAAAGTAGGAAAACCTACTTTTTTTGTTGTAAAAATATGTAAAAATTATATCTTTTTATTATAATTTGCTTTATAATTAAGATAGAGGTGTAGTAAGATGCAAGATAAAATTCTAGAAATATTAAAAAAAGAAGATAAGGCCTTTTCTGTTCAAGAAATATATGACATGCTTGGCTTAACTAGTGTTGATGATTTAAAAAATTTAATGAAAGTTTTAAATGAATTAGAAGATACATTAAAAGTATATCGTACTAAAAAAGATAATTATATGTTATTCACAAACAGTCATTTAAAAATAGGTAAAATGATTGCCCATAAAAAAGGTTTTGGTTTTGTCGATATTGATGGTGATGAAGATGTTTTTATCCCACCAACAAATATGAATAATGCTATTCATGGAGATCAAGTTATTGTTGAAATAACTTCTAAAAAAGGTGTAGAACTAGAAGGACGTATCGTTAAAATTGTTAGTCGTGAACTAAAACAAATGGTTGGTGAATATCATACTCATGATGGTATGGGATATATAACTCTAGACGATGAAAAAGTAAAAATAACTATTTCTATTAGCCCAGAAGATGCAATGGGAGCAATGGATGGTCATAAAGTTTTAGTTAAAGTTGGTGCTAAATTAAAGGATAATAATTATAAAGGAAAAGTAGTGCGTATTTTAGGACATAAAAATGATCCTGGTGTTGATATTTTAAGTATAGTAGCTAAGTATGGCATTAATGATACTTTCAGTGAAGAAGTAATGGAAGAAGTTGAAGCATTACCAAATGAAGTTAGTATAGAAGAAATGAAAGATCGTAGAGATTTACGTGATCATATTATTTTCACTATTGATGGTGATGATACAAAAGATATCGATGATGCGATTGAAATTAATAAATTAGAAAATGGTAATTATGAATTAGGAGTTCATATAGCAGATGTAAGTTATTACGTACGTGAAAATACGGAAATAGATAAAGAAGCATATGATAGAGGAACAAGTGTTTATTTAGCTGATCGTGTTATACCGATGTTACCACATAAACTATCTAATGGTATTTGTTCATTAAATCCAAATGTTGATCGTTTAGCTGTATCTTGCGTTATGGAAATAAACAATAAAGGAGATATTTTAACAACCGATATTTTTCCTAGTGTTATAAGATCAAGAAAACAAATGACATATAAAAATGTTAATAGTATTTTAGAGAAAAATATTATTCCTGAAGGCTATGAAGAATATGCTGATAAATTAAAAGAAATGCTTGAATTAGCACACATACTAAGAGAAAATAAAACAAGAAGAGGATATATCGATTTTGATATTGATGAATCTAAAATAATTGTTAATGAAGATGGTAAAGCTATTGATGTGGTACTTCGTAATCGAGGCGAAGGTGAAAAATTAATTGAAGATTTTATGATTGCCGCTAATGAAGCTGTCGCAACATATATATACATGATGGATTTACCTTTTGTTTATCGTATTCATGGTAAACCAGATGAAGAAAAAATAACTAATTTTCTTAAATTTGTTAATATGTTAGGATATCATATAAGTACAAGAATTAATGATATAACACCAAAATCAATGCAAAAAATACTAGAAGAATTAAATGATAAAAAAGAATTTCATTTATTATCAAAACTACTTTTAAGAAGTATGCAAAAAGCAGTATATGATCCTACTAATATAGGACACTTTGGTATTGCTAGTAAATGTTATACACATTTTACTTCACCAATCAGAAGATATCCTGATACAACAGTGCATCGTCTACTTAGAACATATCTTTTTGAAAATAAAATGGATATGGATACAATCAGATATTGGGAACAAAAACTACCTTTCTTAACTGAACATGCTTCAAATAAGGAAAGAGATTCTATTGAATGCGAACGTGAAGTTGATGATATGAAAAAAGCTGAGTATATGATGGATCATATTGGTGAAAAATATACTGGTATTATTAGTAGTGTTTTAACTTTTGGTTTCTTTGTAGAACTACCAAACTTAGTTGAAGGACTTGTTCGTATAGATGATTTACCAGGAGATAGTAAATACTATTATGATGAAACAACATTTACTATTAGAAGTAATAAAGATAAACGTGGTTATCGCTTAGGAGATACTGTAAACGTTATTGTTAAAGATGCAAATAAAGAAGCTAAAACTGTTGATTTTATAATCGATGTTGAAGAAGAAGAATAACTTCTTCTTTTTTTTAACTTTATCTAGTAATTCTAAATAAATTATTTTATAATATGTATGTGGAGGATATTATGGATAATGCATGTGGAAAAGTAATTAAAATATTGAATAAAAAAGGTGTTATTAATAAAACACAATTAATCAATTTATTAAAAAATGAAAACTTAAGTGATGAAGATATTAATCAATCTTTAGCTATATTAGAAAGAGAATTTAAAATAGTGCTAACTAAAGATGGATGTTATGAATTATTGGAAACAAAAAATAAAAAAGTTGGTCAACTTCATATGAATGAAAAAGGATATGGATTCGTCAAAATAAGTGATGATTGTGAAGTTTTTATTCCAGCTAATAAACTAAAAGGATGTATTCATAATGATACAGTTTTAATTAGAACAAGTGAGAAAAATGGTAAAATGGAAGGTATCATTGAAAAAAGATTAGCACGTAATGCAACTAATTTAGTTGGTGAAGTAGCCATTATAGATGGTGAAGAATATATTATACCAGACAATAAAAAATATAAAATTAAAGTTCGTTTTTATAATCCAGGTAATCTTGTACCAGGTCATAAAGTTACATTTAAACTAGAAGGTGAAGTCAAAGAAGATGTTTTTTCAGGAAAAATTGAAGAAGTAATAGGACATAAAAATGAACCAGGAGTAGATATTTTAAGTGTCATTAAAGCATATGAAGTACCTGTTGAATTTTCTAAAGAAGCATTAGAAGAACTAAAAACAATTCCTATGCAAGTAGATGAAAAAGATATAAAAGATCGCTTAGATTTAAGAGATAAATTAATATTTACAATTGATGGTGATGATACTAAAGATATTGATGATGCAATATCACTAGATATAAAAGAAAATGGTAATTATCTATTAGGTGGCCATATAGCTGATGTAAGTCATTATGTAAAACCAAACACTGCACTTGATTTAGATGCTTGTGCTAGAGGAACAAGTAACTATTTAGCTGATCGTGTTATACCGATGTTACCATCAGAACTATCTAATGGTATATGTTCATTAAATCCAAATGTTGATCGTTTAGCTCTTTCTTTTTTCGTAGAAATTGATAAAGAAGGTAATATTGTTGATTTTGATATTGCAGAATCAGTTATTCGTTCTAAAAAACAAATGACATATAAAAATGTTAATAAAATTTTAGAAGAAGAAACTATACCAGAAGGATATGAACTATATGTTGATAAATTAAAAGAAATGAATAATTTAGCCCATCTTTTACGTAAAAATCGCGTTAAAAGAGGAAATGTTGACTTTGATATAGATGAAATAAAATTAGATATCGATGAAAGTGGTAAAACAATAGGTGTTAGTCCTCGTGAACGTGGCGAAGGTGAAAAATTAATCGAAGATTTTATGATTGCCATAAATGAAGGAACCGCAGAATATGCAACTAATTTAGATTTACCATTCTTATATCGTATTCATGATTTACCTAGAGAAGAAAAGATAGAAGAAATTGTAAATATATTAGCTGGTTTAGAATATGACGCATCTAAGATGATTCGCAAAAATTTAGTAAAATATCCTAAAATTATGCAAAGTTTATTAAATGATTTAAAAGATCGTGAAGATTACAAAGTTTTAGCTTCTCATATTTTACGTTCTGTAAAAAAAGCTGAATATAGTGATCATAATATAGGTCACTTTGCTTTAGCCTCAAAAGCATATTCTCATTTAACATCACCAATCAGAAGATATCCTGATTTGGAAAATCATCGTATCTTAAAAGAATTAGTTATCTATAATAAATATGAAGAAGAAGTTATAAATAATCTTATTTCAGAAGTATCCGAATTAGGGCCACATTTATCAAATCGTGAACGTATTGCCCAAGATTTAGAACGCGAAGTAGATAAAATGAAAATCGCTGAATACATGGAAAAACATATAGGTGAAGAATATGATGGCGTTATATGTGATATTTTTCCTAAAAATATGTATGTTCAACTTCCTAATTTAATTGAAGGTCGTTTAAATTTAGAAAAAGGTAAAGAAAAATATATATTTAATCAAGAAAAATATACTTTGACTAATGTTAATAAAAACTTAGTTTATAAATTAGGAATGCCTGTTAAAGTAAAATTAATTGATGCATCTAAAGAAAAACACACAATTGATTTTGCTTTAGTTGATTCTAATGATAAACCAAAAATAAAGAAGGTGGAATATGGAAATTCTAAACAAAAAAGCTAATTATGATTATAATATTGAAGATACTATTGAAGCAGGAATTGTTTTAGTTGGTACAGAAATCAAGTCAATTAGAGAAGGTAGTGCTAACTTAAAAGATAGTTATGCAATTATTAGAAATAATGAAATATTTTTATTAAACATGCATATTAGTCCATATAAAGAAGGTAATCAATTTAATCATGATGAAAAAAGAACAAGAAAATTATTGCTTCATAAAAAAGAAATAAAAAAATTACAAAATAAAATCGAAATGGAAGGTTATACTTTAGTACCATTAAAATTATATTTTATTAAAAATAAGGCCAAAATATTATTAGGTGTTGCTAAAGGTAAAAAGAATTACGATAAACGTGAGACAATAAAAAAACGTGATGAAATGCGTGAAGCAAGAAAAATGTTAAAAGGAAATTGATATGTATGGTAGAGAGATTTAAATATTTTCTTAAAATATTTTTATGCTTATTTTTAAGTTATTTCTTTATTGAATTAACTTTTAAAGTAATAACATTTAAAAATATTTTAGAATGGTCAACATTAAGAATTTTAATTTTTAATTTGAGTAGTAGCTTATTAATAAGTTTTCTTCTTTCTTTTTTTAAAGAAAAAGTAGTTAAAATTGTTATTTTAATATTAGTATTATTTAGTGGAGTATATGCTATTACGGAAATGGGATTTAATAATTTTATGGGAAACTATATGTCATTTAATGCAGCAGGAGATGGTGCAGGACGTGTAGGAGAATATGTTATTGAATTTATTAAATATATAAAATTAGAATATTATTTATGCTTAATACCTTTTATAATAATATTAATTATTTTCATAAGAAAAAAAGACATATTAACATATATTAAATATGATTATAAACAAAGAGCATTATTAGCAATTATCATTGTCTTTTCTTATTTATTAGGATACACGACTTTAGTAATACCTTTTATGCAAAACTCTAATCAAATTAAATCAAACTTAAAGCTTTATTATGAACCAACTTTAATTGAATTATCATTAAGACAATTTGGAACAAATAGATTTTTAACGAGAGACTTAATTTATATGGTTATGCCACACAATAATAATAGTTCAATTATTATTGATGAAGAAGAAAATAATGTAGAACAAAAACCAGAAGAACCTAACTATATTAGAGAAATAGATGATACAAAATGGCAAGAATTAATGAATAACGAAACTAATACTAATATTAAACAATTAGATGAATTTTATATGTCACAAAATATAACTTCTAAAAATGAGTATACTGGAATTTTTGAAAATAAAAACCTAATTTTAATTATGGTAGAAGCATTTGATACGATCGCTATTAATCAAGATGTAGCGCCAACATTATATAAAATGGCAACAGAAGGTTTCTATTTTGATAATTACTATACACCAAAATATAGTTGTACAACTGGTGAAAGTGAATACATAGGTCTAACATCTATTATTCCATCATCAACAGTTTGTACACCTAATACTTATCGTAATAATACTTATACTGATACAATATTTAATTTGTTTAATAAAAAAGGTTATTATAGTTCTTCGTATCACAATTGGAATGATCAATTTTATAGTAGAACTGTTTTACATCAAAATATGGGTTCAGATAAATTTTATGATGTTGATGCTTTAGGAATTAAAATAATTCAAGGATGGCAAAGTGACTATGATTTAATGACTAATTCAATGCCACATTTTATTAATCAAGATAAATTTTTTAGTTTTATTATAACTTCAAGTACTCATTTTCCATATGATGTAGATAGTACTGTTGTAACAAGAAATTGGAATAAAGTTAAAGATTTAAATTATAGTACTAAAATAAAAAGATATCTTGCTAAAGTTGCTGAATTAGATAAAGGTTTAGAATATTTATTAAGTGAATTACAAAATCAAAATAAATTAGATGACACAGTTATTGTTTTATTTGGTGATCATCATCCTTTAAAAATGGGATTAGGAGAATTAAATAGTGCATCAAGTTTTAATCGTTATGAAGGATTTAATGAAGATAGATTACCATTTATTATTTATAATTCTGAAATAGAAGGTAAAACAATATCAACAACAGCATCAACATTTGACATTCTTCCAACATTAGCTAATATGTTTAACTTAGAATATGATCCAAGACTTTATGTTGGGAAAGATATTTTTAGTGAAGATGAAAAAATTGTTATTTTCACCAATGGTTCATGGGCAACAGATAAAGCATTATATTTTTCTAGTACAGGAAAATATGAAACTTTACAAGATGGTGTTGATGAAGAATATATAAATAAAATAAATACGAAAGTAAGTAATTGGTTTACAGTTTCTGATTTAACATTAAAAACAGATTATTTTAAATATCGTGGTACAAGATAAAAGAGCTTTTAAGCTCTTTTATTTTATTTTTAAAACTTGTCCTGGTTTAATTAAATTAGGATTATTACCAATAACATCTTTATTATCTTCATAAATAAGTTGCCATGTCGTATTAAACTTTTTAGCTATACTATTTAAAGTGTCACCTTTAACAACAGTATAAGTTGTAAATTTATTATTTGTGCTTATACTTTCTTTAGAAACCCAACCTAATTTATCAATATGATATGGTTTAGTTCCTTTAATATTGATAATTGTAATTGTACCTTCATAATTAGTTAAAGTTTTTCCTGCTTTACCACCATAGCTATTACTATATAATGTACCATTTACAATAACTTTGTCTCCAACTTTATAATTATTAACATCTTCATTATATGTTTTAGCGTAAACTTCAGGATCAACATACTGTTTCTTATTTAAATCATATATCGATAAATGTAGGTGCACACCTGTAGCTAACCCTGTTTTACCAGTATAACCAATAATAGTATTATTATCAACTACTTGATTCTTTTTAACTCTAATACTATCCAAATGATAATGTGCCATATTTACATTTAAACGTGGATAATTTACAACAACGTATTTAGCACCAGCTTTATCAGTACCAGTATCAACAATAGTTCCATATTCTAATGCATATTGGGCAATTTTCTTACCATCAGTTCCATAATCAGTACCATTGTGAAAAGCAGGGGTAGTAGTACCATTTATATCAATCGTATTACGATCACCAAAATTACTTGTAATATAATGTTTTTCCCCTTTAAAGATCTTTTCTGTTATTTTGCTCATCATCATCACCTCCTGTATTTTTTTTAAATTTATTTAGTAAATCAGTTAGAATAGTAGGAATCTTTATTCCCATATCTGTCCAATTTTGTAAAATTGATAACACTTGATTAAATACAAATAAATATATAACCGCACCTCTAACCATACCATTACTTTCCATAAATTTATCTAACATGAAAGAAACAGACACAATGATTAAATATCCAAACTTAATAATAATTCCCTTAACACCAATCATTACATTAAACTCTTTATTATATATTGCTTTAGCTATACCGGTTAAAATATCTAGAATCATAACCATTAATAACATTTGTAATGCATTATCTAATCCACCTAAATAATAAATAATAGTTGTAACAAAAGAACATAATACAAAAACTAAAATATTCATAATGCCTCCTTTCACTTTATTATATGGAGGTATAAAAAAAGATTATGTGTTTACATAATCTATATTAATTCTTTTTTATTATAACGTATAAGCGTTAGTCCTAAAAACAAAATAGTAAGAATAATACTAATAAAAATAATATTCATATTTAAAGCACTATTAGTAATAACATAACGAGTATCAGCTAAAGTAAAAATAGAAAAATATTTTAAAAAACTAACATTATTACTTAATGAAGCAATTGTTTGTAAAATATAACTTATAAAAACAATACCTAAACTTATTCCTAACATTTTCTTTGTTTTATGAGTAAAAGTTGCCAAAAACATACTTAAACTAAAAAATACCAAAGAAGAAAATAGGGGAGTAATACTTAATAATAAATAACTTCTATGATCAAAATTATCACTTAAAATTAAACCAAAATAATTAAAAATACTAAGACCTAAAACCATCAATACTACATAACAAATACCACATAAAAATTTATTTAAAACAATTTTAGAACGAGTAATGGGTAAACTATTTAAATATTCAATTGTTTTATCACTTTCTTCTTTAAGTAAAATATTAGAACCTAAAATACTCGCATAACATCCTATAATGAGTAATACAAAAATAAAACCTTCTGTTTTAATCCACCCAAACACTGTATCAATAGAAGCGATATCCATATTAAAAGCTTTTAATACTTCTTCAGGAAACATCGCCATCATCTCATCAAACATTTCCATATTTTCCTTATTAAACATATGTGGATAAATAAGAAAAACAACTAAAAAAATACCAATTAAAACACTTAACCAAATCAAAAAACTTTTAAAATTAACTTTTATTTCTCTTAAAAACATAATATCCTCCTAATTGTAATAATGCATAAACAAATCTTCTAAAGTAGGATCTTCAATTAATAATTTATCAATTTTATAATTAACTAATTTATTTAATATTAAATTAATTTCTAAATCATTTTTAAACTTAATTATATCCTTATTTTCTAAAATAATTGGTAAATCTAACTCTTTTTTAATTTTATCAATATCACTAGAAATAATGGTTATAAAATTAAAATTATTTTTTTGCAAATCTTCAATTGTTGTTTCATGAATTAAATGACCATCTTTAACAATTCCAACTTTATCACAAATTTTAGATACTTCGCTAAGAATATGCGTTGAATAAAGAATAGTTGTTCCTTTTTCTTTTTCCTCTTTTAAAATATCAAAAAAATTATTTTGCATAATAGGATCTAAACCACTAGTAGGTTCATCTAAAATAACTAACTTTGGATTATGCATAAAAGCTAAAACAATACCTAATTTTTTTAAATTACCAAGTGATAAATCTTCAATCTTTTTCTTTTCATCTAATTGTAATCGATTAACTAAATTTTTTCTTCTATCATGAATATTATCATAAAAACTTTCATGATAATCTAGTATTTCTTTAACTGTCATATCATCATATAAACTTATTTCGCTAGGTAAATAACCAATTATTTTTTTAATTTCTAAATTATCTTTACCAAACTCTTTACCATTAACAAATACTTTTCCGGAATTTTTATTAACAAGATGCATAATAGAGCGAATGGTAGTAGACTTACCAGCACCATTCGGTCCAATAAAACCATAAATTTCTCCTTTATTTAAAACTAAATTTAGATTTTCAATTCCACGTACTTTACCATAATATTTTGTTAAATCTTGGATACGTAACATTTCTTTCATACTATCATCCTCAATTTATATTCTAACACATAGAGTTTTTATTATCTATCCTTAAATAAAAAAATTTATAACATCTGTTATAAATTTTAAATAACCTATAAAGCTTTTTCTTTGGTAATAGCTTCCTCATAAACATTTCTTGTAAATTCATCACCTAATTCATTAACGCCATGTCCAGAACTATTATTATGTGTACGTCCTTCAAATATTTGTTGACTAATATCAATTCCCATTTGATTCATATAATCTATTTGTTTTTGAGAACGTTGAAATAAATTTCTTCCAAAAATTTGTCTTTGTTGTATTCCAATTTCGATTGGAACACTACGATCAAAATAACTCATGTCATGCATAGGAGCATAATTACCATCTTCATCAAGACGAGTATTTGTTTTATTAATACACTCTTGTGCACCAACACAATATCTTATTTTCATTTTCATAAATTCATCTAGTTCAAAGGGGTTACCAGTTAACTCTTCTATATCAAAAACGCCTAATGGATATTTTAAAATATCTGTTGGCATAGGAATACTACCACTTGCACCACCAATACACAATGTATCTATAATCTTATAATGACAAAGTGAAAAACGTTGCGCGAATACTCCAGAGGAAGAATAACCTCTAAGAAAAATTTTTTCATTTATTGAATTAATTTTTGAACATTTTTCTTGTGCATCTTTTATAATATTTAAAACTTGTAAATCGATTCTATAATATGGATTATCTTTTTTAACATCAAAACATTCTCTTGATAATTGTTGAAAATAAGGTCTACCACCTGGAACACTTGGTAGTATTGGTACTAATATGGGATTATCATACTCATGTAAAATTTTAGTTAAATCTTGTGCAGTTTTAAGACCATCCATTATTAATTTTTCATAATTTTCAACTTCTAAATTATTCACTTCAACAGCCATCATTGCATTTTCTTTCATCTCTTTTGGAAGCACTAAAATGTAGGGAATATTGTAACCTTTTTCTTTATTTGGAGAAACAATATCTACAATATAATCTTTGTTGTTAAAAGAATATCCAAAATAAATATTTGTATCTATTTTTTTAGCATTAATATTTAAACCATTTAAGTATTTTATAACTTCATCAAAACATACATCAAAATTAGTGTATTGATTTGTAAATTCATTCATAGCATCTACCTCAATTATAATATAACATGTAAAATATTTATTGTCTATATTCGTTGTAAAAAGCATTTACATTATCATACATATAAATATTTCAAATTCTAACAACATTGATTTTTTTAATAATTTGTGGTACTATATAAATAGGAAAATAGGGGTGTATTGATGATAGAACTTAAAAATGTTATTAAAGTTTACAAATCAAAGAAAAGCAGTAGTACCAAAGCTTTAGATAATATAAATTTAAAGTTATCTGATAGAGGAATGACTTTTATTTTAGGTAAAAGTGGTAGTGGTAAATCAACACTATTGAATATTATTGGTGGTTTAGATAATATTACTGAAGGAGATATGCTTGTAGATGGAACAAACATAAAAAAATTCAAGAAAAATAAATATGATGCTTATCGAAATACATATATTGGTTTTATATTTCAAGATTTTAATATTTTAGAAGAGTATAATGTATATGAAAATATTGAACTTGCTTTAAAATTACAAAATAAAAAAACTAATACCAAAGAAATCAACGAATTATTAAACAAATTAGGAATAGGTCATTTAGAAAAACGTAAAATTAATGAATTATCAGGTGGTCAAAAACAAAGAGTTGCTATTGCTCGTGCACTAATAAAAAAGCCTAAAGTTATTTTAGCGGATGAACCAACAGGTAATTTAGATAGAGCATCAAGTGAACAAATATTTAATATTTTAAAGGAAATAAGTAAAGATAGATTAGTGGTAGTTGTATCACATGATATTGAATCTGCACAAAAATATGCAGATAGAATTGTTCAAATAGAAGATGGTAAAATTATTAATGATACTAACACTAATGAAATAATAGGAAATAATAAATTAGAATTAAAAAAATCAAGATTACCATTTTTATATGCTTTAAAAATGTCTCTAACAGGTTTAAAACAAAAACCATTAAAACTATTAATGACTATAATACTTACAACAATGTCTTTAATTTTTATGGGATTGACTGTTAATAGTTCAATGTTTGATCCTAAATTGTTAATTGTAGATACTATGAAACAAAATAATGATTATACATATAAAATAAAAAAAGTAGAATATAGTGGTTATGGTAGTGAACAAAGTTTAATACTTGAAAATAAAGATTATGAAAGTATAAAAAATATAACAAATACTAAATTGAACAAGTCCTATATTTTATTTGATAATAATAAACCATTAGGATTTGAATTAGGACCGATTGCTGATGAACTTGATTTTTATAGTGGATTAAATTTTTATTATGAATATTTAGAAATAGAAGATGAACGGGTAGTTGGAGATATAATAGGTAAAATGCCTCAAGAAAGTAATGAAATAGTTATTCATAAATATTTAGCAGATAGTATTATTAAGCGTGGTATTAAAGATAGTCAAAATGAATTTTATTATCCTAAAGATTATGATCAAATCATAAATGATAGAAATCCTATAAAATTAGGTGATAATAGTGTAATTATTGTTGGAATAACGAATAATGAAGAAGATAGTTTATTTGATGAAGAAAGAGTAACAGGAAAATTCACAAATGAAAAACTAAAAGATTATGCTAATCTAGAATATTTTAATAAAGCTAATTACATTTATGTTAAAGGTTTTACTCAAGAAGTCAAATTAAAAAAAGATAAAGAAATATTAGAAGACTATACTAGACTTTTCAAAAAAGTTGGCTATAATGTTGTAAGTTTAGATAACACTAAAGCTATAAAAAATAATATAGAAATTATTACTAAAGATGGTTACAATACTATTTCAAAATTAGATAAAAATGATGTAATTTTATCACTTGAATCATTAAAAGCAGTAGATTCTAATTTTAACAAAGGATTAAATGATTATCTTAAAGAAAATAGTAGTGGTGTGTATGAAGAATTAATAAAAGAATATATTATCAACTATTTAAGAGAAAATAATAAAATATTAGGATTACAACTAAGTATAAACACTTTAGGATATAATTTAGAAAATAATGATTTAAATATTGTAGGTGTATCATTAGATGATATAAATTATATAAGCTATCAATATATTGAAGAATATGAGCCAATTACAAAAAGTATATATTCTATACAAGTATTTGATAATGATACTAATAATCTAAAAAATACTTTTGATAACTTAACATCAACTAGTGAAATAACTGAAGATACCAATGGTATTAAATATGTATATGAAATTAATCATAATATGAAAGTGTCTGAAATAATTAATAATTATAAATATTTAAAAATTTATTTATTAGTTATAAGTATAATATTTGTTTTATTCAATATGTTATTATTTTCTAATTTCATTACTACATCAATATCATATTGTAAAAAAGAAATTGGTATTTTAAGAGCTTTAGGAACTTCAAGAAAAGATACAATTAAAATATTTGGTTATGAATCTTTAATCATTGCTTTTTTATCTTGGTTATTTTCTATAGCAAGTTGGTATTTCATTTGTGACGTTTTAAATAATTCATTATTTGGTAATTTATATTATGAAATAAATGGTATATTACCACATCCGCTTATTCCATTAATAATGTTTATATATACAATATTAATAGCATTAGCAATAACTATATTATCAATAAGTAGAATAACTAACATAAAACCTATAGATGCAATATTAAATAAATAAGCTAATAAAACTACTTTTAATTAATTAAAAGTAGTTTTTTTATTAGTTATTAGTCAAATTTACAATTCAAAATATTTTACTTAAACATCAAATATAAACAAGTAAAATAATGTAAGCAGATGAGATATTGTTATAAAATTAAAATTTACCAAAATAAAAAATTAATCAAAATGATTAATTTTTATATATCTAACTCTAATTCAACTTGTTTCATTTTTTCACTAGTTATAAGATTAGGATCATATTGTATATTTATTATAATTTTTTCGTTTTTATCATAAGCTTCATTAAAATTGCTTTCAACTTTTTCTATGCCTTCAATTTCAAGTAAATATTGTACTGCTCCTTTAAAACAATATTCACAACAAAATTTATCTCTAACAATAGTATATGTCAAAGTTTTAGTTTTTGAATGTTTATCAAAATAAAGTATGGAAGGTGTTTTTAAACTATCCATAAATAATAAAATTTCTATTTTTATTATTTTAGGTGTTATTAAAGTAGAATCATATTTTAGATAAACATCTATCTGTCTTCATTATCTCTAATTTCAACGTATGAAATCCCATTTAAAGATAACAAATATTCTTTCAATTCTTTGTGTGTCCATTCGATTCCTATAGTTAATTCAGACATATAATATCATCTACCTTTCATATTTATTTTACCAATTCATAATTTTATAAGAAACTATTTTGATAATATTAATGCTGTTTGATATTATTTTTTATATTTTCTCAAGATTGAGTAATAATCAATTTGGTGCCATTGGGAAAGTTATCTACAACTTGTTGACAATTTAATGTAAGAATCAATCACTATTCAAATTATAACATACATTTTATCAAAAATATTTCTTGTTCGCTTGTTTTATGAAGTCATTTATTATATAATTCTAACAGGAACATTTGATGTG